>JAQTZZ010000042.1 GCA_028687545.1 Candidatus Wallbacteria bacterium | reverse complement strand
CCAGCATCACTGCGTGATTAGGTTTGACCATGGGCAGGGTTTCGTGATTGTAAACACCGCCGCTGTAAAATCCAAAGGTGTCGTCTGCCCCACACCGCAGCCTACAGGTCCGTATTGCATGATAGCCTGCTTGATCACTTCAACCTGTGGCGGTGAATTGAGACTCAGGCTCAGGTATTTCCAGTCTCTGATCTTATAAGGTCTCTGCAGATCCTTCCGGCATTCCCCATCTGCGTCAAGGTATGGGCAGTCCTGTTCAAGGGCAGCTCCGTCGAGGAAATTTTTTGCTGCATCCAGAAATCCGCCATTCCTGCAGTTGTAACCGTTCTGGTTGCAATTTATCAGATCCTGCTCTGAAAGATCGACTTCAATCGAGTCCTTCATCAGAATTTGAGATTCCAGCATTCCGCAGAGCGTAAAAGACCAGCAGCCGAAGCAGCTGCTTTTCTGATCCTTGACTGCACTCACACAGTGGAATTCCCGCCAGTCAAATTTTGCTGGAAGCTGAATTTCCGAGCTGTCCAGCCTTAAAACAGACGATCTGCTGATTCTTTCCGGAAACACAAGGCCTGCCAGACTGACGGTTCCACTGGATGCCGCTGCAGCAGAAACTGTATAAGTAGCCTTTTCAATCCTAAACAGTTCCCTGGCTGCATTAAAACGGGCGGTAAGGTTTACAGCTGGATTTTCCATTGCATAAAGGAGTACCGGAAAAAACAGAATCAGGACTGAATTTTTAAACATGCTTTCCTCGGCACTTAACTGATAAATTCATTATACCGGTAATCAGGGTTTTTCAAAGCAGAAAATGCAACTTATTAAATTGAGTTTGGCAAATTTTTATGGTGTGCAGCCAGATATTTATTTAAAAAACCTTGATTTGTGGCGGGTCCTGTCCTGGCATAACTTTTTCTCTCCTTCGCAAAGCTCAGATCGAGAAATAAGTTACGCCTGGCCACCCCACAAGGGTTTCAGCGGCATGATATGGAAAATTTGCAAAAGTCGAGTTATTAAGAATTACTCCCACCTGACACCCTGAACTCCACTTATACCAAGCCCCGGAGCATCGGGTAGAGTCAGTTTTGGTCCATTGATTACAAGCCCGCCTTCAATCGGGTCTGAACTGCACAGAGAAGGGCCGTCCAGATCGAATCTGGTCACAATACTTTTTCCGCCGGCCAGATGGCCGGCTGCTGTTACACTAAGCTTGCTCTCCAGCATGCAGCCAAGCATGCATTCCATTTTATAAGCCTCAGCTACTGCGCAGATTCTGAGTGCTCCATGCAAACCTCCGCACTTCATCAGCTTGATATTGACGAAATCCGCTGCCTTGGCAGTCACGATTCCGATCGCGTCCCTGACTGAGTGTACACTCTCATCAGCCATCACAGGAATCGGAGAACTGTCTGTGACCATTTTCAGGCCCTCGAGGTCTAAGGCAGGCACGGGTTGCTCCACCAGCTCTATGCCAAGCCCCGCTTGATCAAGCTTTCGCAGAATGCTGACCGCCTCTTTAGGGGTCCAGCCCTGGTTGGCATCCACCCTGATCACGATTCCTGCTCCAACAGCTTCCCTGATGGACCTGATTCTCCGGATGTCCAGCTCAGGGTCTTTGCCCACCTTGAGCTTGATGACACTGAAGCCCTGCTGCACTGCAGAAAGGCTGTCTGCCACCATTTCCTCCGGATCATTCACGCTGATCGTAAGGTCTGTCTGGAAATCCTTTCTGAATCCTCCGAACAGTTTGTAGAGAGGAATTTGATGCAGCTTCCCGTATAAATCGTGTAAAGCTATGTCGCAGGCTGCTTTGGCGTTGCTGTTGCCGATGCAGGCGGCATCCAGTAGGCAGAGATTCTCCTCCAGATTCTCGATTGGCTTCCCCATGAGCCTGGGTGCAAAGTATTCCCTGATCGCTCCCTGAATCCCGCCCAGCGAATCGCCTGTCACCGAGCCAGAGGGCGAACCTTCTCCATAGCCAGTGACGCCCGCATCAGTATCTATGGCTACGATCACTGTTGTCAGTGAGTTTGCAGTCCTGAGTGCGGTTTTGAAAGGCTTCTTCAATCCGATTGTCAGCAAGCCGGTCCTGATTTTAGTGATTTTCATTTTCAACTCCAAGCAGATTTATTTCAGATAAGTATAAATATTTTATCATCATTGTCCTTGAAATTGAGAGTAATATCCATGTTCATCAAATTTAATATTTCAACCTCAATTATCAATTTTGTCAAATATCAGCCTGACGGGACGCGTCCCCATAATTTCCTGAAATGGCATAAAAAAACCGGGGGTTTCCCCGGTTTTTCATTACTTTTAAGAGTCAATTTACTGCGGAAGTGTGGATTTGCCGATCATCTGACTCTGGTTGTTGAGTATGATCCGCATCACTTTGCAGCTGACGACTGAGCCGTTAGCGTTTAAGGAGATTTTGAGCGCTGCGCTCGTGCAGTTAATGACATCATTGTTCACTCTGCCGAGTGGCAGAATAAGTTGAGTGCGCAACTTTCCTTTAATCGCAGATATGGAGGATGGTCCCTTGAGGGTCAATCCCTGGCTGGCAGTGCTCAAATCCACTGTGAGTGCGGTTGAATCCTGAGATCCATAGTTGACGATTTCGATGCATAGCCTAAGCTCTTCGCCGGCTTCGTTGATGTTGTTGCTATTGCTGTCGAGGACAAAGGTCTTTTCTATAACCAGCACAGCATTTTTCTGGTAGTATTTATCGGCCTCTGCCACGCCCTTGGCTTTGCCGTCTGCGTAAGCCTTGGGATCCTTTTTAGCTGCGGTTTTGTTGTACCCGTCTGTATAACCCTTGTCATATTGCATTTTGCTGGCTTCATTGAAACCCTCGGTTTTACCTACCGGGTAGCCTGCGCTATGGCCACTGGCTCTGTAGGAAGGATATTCCTGGGACAGACTGTAATGGTATGCGCTGTTGTAACTCTGAGTATATGTATTGTCGTAGGCTGTCTGGTAAGTCTGGTCATAACCCTGGCTGTAAGCATTATTGTAGGCATCAGGGTAGGTGGTCTGATAGGCCTGGGAATATGCGTTTCCGTAAGTTTCGCTGTAAGCCTGTGATCTGGCCCGCTCATAGGATTGGTTGTAGCCCTGCCTGTAACCGTCATTGAATCCTCTTTGATAGGCAGGTGAATTTCCGAATCTGGCTGCAGCGAGTTTTTCGTCACTTACAGATTGAATGTCTGTGATTAGATCATTCTGGACATTGTTGCGGGAATTTTCGGTCCTGGTGTTCCTTGGCTGATCGTGGATTTCTTTTTCCCTGTCCGCGAATCCAGATTTATAGCCGGCCTGATAGATTTGGTCCTTTCCGGCTTTGGCTGCGTCAGCGCTGCCCTGAGCCATTCCGTTGTTATAGAAATTGCCGTGTTCGCCTTCTGCATAGCCGTCTATATAGCCTTCATTTTCTCCGGCAGCATAGCCTTCATTATAGCAGCGATCCTGCCCGGCTTTCTGACCCAGCGCTGTTCCTTTGGATTCTCCATCTGCTTTGCCTTGTTGCATGCCCTGCTCACGTCCTGCAAGCTGTCCAGCCTGGAGGCCTTTGCTGTGACCTTCGGATGATCCGGCAGTTCTGCCATCCCGTTCGCCCTGGGAAGTACCCTCAATCTGACCGTCGCGGTGTCCGGCGATGTATCCATCCCCCCTGCCGCGTTCCATACCCTGATTGAAGCCGTTCTGGTAATCCAGTTGATCATTTGGATCCGGATTGGGGTTAGGGTTCGGATTTGGGTTAGGATTAGGATTCGGGTTTGGGTGCGGATTAGGGTTTGGGTGCGGATTAGGGTTTGGGTGCGGATTGGGGTTTGGGTGCGGATTGGGATTTTGGTTTGGGTTAGGATTAGGGTTAGGGTGTGGATTGGGATAAAATGAAGGAGTTGGGTCATTATGATTGTTGTCAGTAATTACCGGAACAAGTGGATTGTACGATTTCAGATCAGAATCGCCTGCATAAATCGGAACAGGGTAAGCGGCACAGATCAAAAGGGACAGTAAGCCACACAAAAATTTCATGCAACCTCCCAGAATTGTGTATTAAATAAAGAATATTCACAAATGTTAGTATGTCAAGATAAAATTACCTTAATTCAATACCTATAAATGGTTATTTTGCAGGAAAAAAATGGTTAGAGATTAAGAGGTTTTCCCGGGCCATCTGACAACAAAACTTACTGCTCTATGAACTCCCTGGCAGTATACAACCCCTCCATGAAGCTTTTCTGCCCGTCTCCAAGGTAAATGGAGAGCAGCGGAGTTACTGCCACTTCCAATGCTTTATGTGGAGTAACCCTGCCATCGCCACTCTTCACTGAAAACCCTGCAAAATCATGGATCATGAAGTAATCGTCGCCGAATTTTCCGAGAAACAGCATGGCATGTCCGCTCATGTAAAGCGCGGAACCGGCAGGCAGAGCATCGAAAATCTTTTTACGCTCATCAAGGCTCAGTCCCTCAACCATGTCATGTTTGACGCCAGGACAGAGCTTGCCCTGCTCGCCTGAGTTGCGCGGCAGCAGCACACCCATACTCCTGAAAATGTCCATGATAAAGGCGCTGCAGTCCCTGGTATTGTATTGCCCGCCCCAGCCATAGCGCTGCCCCAGAAATTTAAAAGCCTGGGTCAGGATATTTCTCCTTGTATATGGCAGATATCCCAGGCAGACGTCTTCTGTGACTGGAATCAATCCCTGTTTGAATTCCAGCCCGCCTGCTGCGGTGCGGACAGGCAGAGAGACCACATGATTGCCCTCAGTTCCCTGCCCATAAACATCGTCGGCAATTTCAGCTGAGGCTGCCAGAGGGATTCTCACTCCCATCTCCAGCTGCAATTCTGATAATTGAGGCAATTCCGGATTGAAGTTAGTGAAAGCCTTCTTCCCTGTCACGACCAGGAAATGCGGTTTCTGTGCATAATTCATGACTTCGTCCTTCAAACCGACAGCTACATCTATCACCGGAATCCAGGCCAGATAATTGTAAGCCCTGGCGAAAAACCATTTCCCGTCATGACTCTGATGGAGGATTACCAGTGGTTCTGCAGGATAGACTGCTGTTTCTATGAATCTGTCGAATTCCTGGTCCGAAGCATCAGTGAACGTGCGGTCATAAGTCGGGTAAGTCCGCATCACGCTGCGCCGCACTGTAAGGCCATAGCGCACTTTGTTGATCCCCTTGATGCCCCCTAAATTCAGATTGCGTTCCAATTTTTTGAAATATGCGGGTTTGATCGGTTTTCCGTTGATAAACTTGGCTTTTGAAGGAGGGCTGCTGACTTTTTTGATCATCTCCCTGAGATCGGTTTCTGAAAGTATCTGCTTGAGATTCCAGATGTCTGCGCAGGGCGCGGTTTTCCTTAAAACATCACCATTATAGCGGTCAAGTTGAGCCTGTGTTGCCAGGATCTGATCAGGATCAGGAGCAAGTTTTACCCAGAAATCCGGGTGCTGCATTTCACTCGTCACTTTAGGAATCCTCGAGAAAAAATCATTGCTCATTGTTTCCTCTGCATATGCTGCTGAAATGATCAGCAAAATAACTGCCGGAACTGCGGTAAATAATTTCATCAATCCTCCAGAAATTTTTAACAGACTCTATATCATTGACAATATTTTTCCTACTATCAGTCCCCCCTGAGTGCCGACCAGATATCCAAGCAAAGCCATCAGCACTCCGATCGGGATCAGCACCTCGCTGTAGGCGGCAGCCAGGATCGGAGCCGAGGCTGCGCCTCCTATGTTGGCAAGGCTCGCCACGCCGCATGTGAACAGGTCGAGCTTGAAAATCCGGGCCAGCGCCACCATCAGACCTGCATGGATCGCCATGATCATGAATCCTGCTGCAATATAAAACGGAGCCTGGGTCAACTCGCGGAAATTGGCCTGCGATCCATATAACCCTATGATCGTATAGAGCATGATGTTGGAGAGCGGCGACGCGCCAGGGATCTGACCCATTTTCGTCAGAGCGCAGAGTGTACCTGCCAGAGTCACAAACAGAATCGCCCAGGTGGAAGTTGAAAGAAATTGTGTCTTTGGTATGTACTCGGAAGCTGCCAGATTCTGGCAGGCTGCAGAAACAAACAGGCTGGTGCCGAGCAGCAGAAAAAGACTTGAAAAATCCACCTGGCCTGTAGCAGAAAGCTGCTCCTGCTTCAATTTAGCACCAACTTCGTCGATCAGTCTGGTATCAGCGTGGGTCCATTTGTTGAAATATCTGGCATATGGAACTATCGCCAGCAGGAACATTACCCAGATCCCATAGCAGACTGAGTCCATTAAAAGCACATTCCCCATCTTGGCGTCTGGGACCTGCAGAGCTCCCTGTACTGCCGCCATATTGCCAGTGCCGCCGATCCAGGATCCGCAGAGCGTGGAAAGGGGTTTCCAGAATTCCGGCTCGAACTGGTTTTTCAGCAGGCCGTAAGTGACGATGAAGCCTGTGCAGATGGTAAGCGTAGCAGAGAAAAAGCCGATCAGCATCTTGGGTCCGAGTTTGGCGATCTTGCGCAGATCGCAGCGCAGCAGCATCAGGAAGATCATACAGGGGATGGCCGCGTCTTTCACCATCTTGTAGTAGAGTTTCACGTCTGGCGACTGCTGCCACAATCCAAATGTAGTGCAGAGCATTACAATAAAGTAGAGCAGGACAACGCCTGGCAGATGCTTGAAAAGATTCTGGTACGTCTTGTCAAGCAGTACAATAATTCCGGCAATGAACAGGATGGTGGCAAGATAGGTGAAACCGCTGGTGATCATTAATTCTCCTGTGATGATAATTCGAAATACATAGAAACAAGTTCTAAGTAATATTATCCATCAAAAAAGTTTATTTTTCCAGATATTCCCTGTTTTAAAGACATAAATTTGCATCGGAATTCTGTATTCTCCAGCAACCCACTGAAAACAAGAACCTGCAAACAGAAAACCGCTCTTTCGAGCGGTTTTTTACTTCAGTTTTACTGTTTTGCCTGATGTTCAATACTTATACTGGCAGTTGTAAAAACCAACCTGGGCGCTGCCATATTTTATCCAGGCGTAACCGCCTTCACCCCACTGTGTGCTGTAAGAATTTTTGATCAGGAAAGCTCCGCCATCCTTGTTATCGTCCCAGCCGCAGATCAGGACAATGTGGTCTGTCTTATCTTCAACCCTAGACGGGACATTGTAGGTTCCTCCAGCATAAGCTCTGAAGCCAAGCTCCTGGGAAACGCAGGCTGTCACTACTGCACCCTGCTCGTAGACCATCTGCTGAATCGCAGGAATTATGCTCTTAAAGTCAGGATATGCCGCATCACCCAAATTGAAGACCTTTGCATCTGAGAGTTTATGCTCTCTCTTGATATCGTTTCTGCACTGATCATCCTGCCCTGTATAGGGATAATCTGCATCCAGGGCACAGCCTTTGGATATAAAAAAGTCAGTCACAAAATCACCGCCGTTTGCAGCAGTGCCTGCTCCACTGCAGCTGATGGTATCCTGAACAGCAAGCCTGACTTCCTGCTTGTCCTTCACTTTTATGCAATGTTCGAAGGTGTGGGTAGCTCCCCAGGCCCAGCAATCGCTGTTCTGCTGTTCACCGACAGGAGTGACACCATTGTTATCCCGCCAGTCCCATTTGGCAGGCAGTCTGTTGGCTCCCCTGCTCCGCACATACCCTGTGGCAGAAAAATCACGCACCAGCTGCTTCTGATTTTCATTGAGGGCAGGAAACTTGAGATCACTGATATACCAGCGACTCGGGATAGCCGCAACAGATACTTTGAATTTATCGCCGTATTCAGCGGCTGCCTGCTGCGCCCCGTTATAGATCGTTGATCTGTCTGAGGCGGTAAGCTTGAATTGCTCATTGGTACCGGCAAATAGAGAGCCTGCAATGAAAACAATCAGAATGAAAAAAAGGAATCTTGTGAAAAAATTGATCTTATTCATACTCTATCCTCCCCACATATACTACTATACTCTTTCATTATATCCGGAATTTCGGCCAGGATCAAGTAAATTCAGCGAATGCTGGTTTTTTCTGCTAAAAATCAGTAAAATATGCATTTTTTCGATTTTCTTTACTTTTTCCAGGGTTCAGGTAAACTTTGTAAATAATGCCTCTCAGGGAAGGGACCTCTCAATATGCGCACGTTAACTGCAGCCTGGCTTTTACTGACGTCCTTTGCGTTCATTTCCGGCTGCGGAGGTAAACCTGCATCTCATCCGGCAAGTGCGAATACCATGGAATCATTCGTCGACTCGCCATCCTACGGGGACACCATCGTCGATTCCTCGATCGCAGATGCGATGACTCTGAATCCGCTTCTGTACAACGATAGGTTTTCCCTCAGCATTATAGAAATGGTGTTCGATTCGCTGGTGGTCCTTGACGAAAAACTGCAGATCAAGGGCGATCTTGCCGAGAGCTGGGAACAAGGTCAGGACAGCCGGGAGCTGATCATCCACCTGCATCAGGGGATAAAATGGCATGACGGTGTGCCCTTTTCGGCTGAAGACGTGAAATTCACCTATGACTTGCTGCTGCATACGGTCACCCCGATCGGCCTGAGCTCCACTCTGGATGAAGTCGATACTCTTGAAATAATCGATCCGTTCACGCTCAGGGCCAGGTACAAGAAAATCACTTCCTCCTATCTGAAATGCTGGCTGTTTCAAATCCTGCCCAGGCATTTATACCAGGGGGGAAATCTGGCGGAATCCAGTTACAACAGGCAACCAGTCGGCACAGGACCGTTCAGGTTCGTGGAATGGGTCCCGCAGGAGAAAATCATTCTCAAGGCCAATAGCGATTATTTTACAGGCAGGCCTTTCATCGACAATTACATCTGCACTGTCATCCCTGACCCTTCGATGGCGTATCTCGGGCTCCTCAGGGGAGACATCGACATACTCAGGCTGACGCCGGACCAGTACCTGAAGCACGCTGATGAAACCGAATTCAAAACCAGATACAATATCCAGCGTTTTTTCTCCCTGGATTATACTTTCCTGGGATTCAACCTGGACAATCCGCTCTTTTCAGACAGGCTGGTGCGGCGCGCCCTGACCATGGCCGTGAATCGCCAGGCCATCATCGACGACGTCCTGTACGGCTACGGCAAACAGATCAGCGGTCCGTTCCCGCCGGACTACTGGGCTTATGACCGTGGCATAATGCCCTGGCCCTATTCCACTTCTGAAGCAGTCACGCTTCTTTCGCAGGCTGGTTACAGGCCGGCAAGTGATGGAATTCTGGAGCGTGAAGGTCGCAGATTCAGTTTCACGATCAGTACCAACAACGGCAATGAGATCCGGCGCCTGGTCGCCCTGCAGATCCAGAAATGCCTGCAGGAAATAGGTGTGGATGTCAGGATCGAACGTCTCGAATGGGGGGATTTCTCGGACCGTCTCAATAACCGCCAGCTGGATGCGGCCCTGTTGGGCTTTTTTTATGGCCCGCACGTCGATCCGTATTCTTTCTGGCATTCTTCAATGATTCCGGACAAGGAAAAGAAACTGAAGGGGCTGAATACTATCGGCTACAGCAATCCTGAAGCGGACAGGCTGCTCGAAGAATACCGCTCGTCCACGGACCGCAGTGTGCAGGAGAAACTGTGTCACCAGCTGCACGCCATCCTGCATCAGGACCAGCCGATGATTTTCCTGTTTTCGGAAGAGAAAATCGTCGCTGTCGACAAGAGAATCCGTCAGCTGTCCAACTCAGCCGATGGTTTCCTGAACTTCACCAAAGCCTTTATACCCGAAGGGCTGCAGAAATACTAGTGCGCCGTATCATTTGAATTTCATAATGGTTAACTTTGAAAATGCTGCTACTGCAGCATTACGCGAAATCGCGATTGGTAAATTCAAATGTAACGGATCACTAGTGCCGTCCGTGATGATCATCTCTCCTGTCATGCCTGTCGTCCCAGCGCCAGTCCCAGCTCCAGTGATGATCTTCGTGCCTTTGATGATCCCAGGGAAAGATCACCACAGTTGTTTTATACTCGCGGGGAGCCTGGAAGCCGGCCTGAACTGAAGCCTGGCTCTGGAAATCATACTGGCAGGTTGGGTAGACATACAGATCGTCGTAATAAACCACTCCTGCTCCACCGCTCCCTGAAGCAAGTGCAATACAGTCGCCGTTGGCTGCTGCACCAGGAGTCCAGAAGGAATTACCGACAGTCTCGAGGGCATCGTTCAGATAATAACTGGCAGTAGCAGTGGTGCGGTTGACAATGATCGAGACCGAATACCAGACGCATTCGTTGAGATGCGATCCCTGTACCAAGGCCTCGCCATTCACCCAGGTGATCCGGCCGCTTTTAGCATCATAGCTTCCGCCGTATCTCCTGCCGTCTACAGTCACGTTGAAAAAAGGTCTGAACCAGACATTGGCCTGGCCTTTCAGCTTGAAGTTTATCACTAGGATTTCACCTGTTGCAGACAGGGCGTGACTGTAACAACCGTCCCAGTTCGCCAGATTACCAATCCTGAAGCAGTTGGGTGCAGAATAGTATTCTCCGCTGAATATCCCGCACTTGCCGTCTCCGTCGCAGACCGCAGCCCAGCCGATCGGCGGCTGTCCAAGGGGTTTCAGGTCGAAATTATCGCCAAGGGTTATTGTCGGACCTGCCATGGCAGAAAACGAACACACCAGAATCACTGTCAGGAAATACTTTTTCATGAATCCTCCTTGCAGGTATGGGGACAGGCCTTGACATTTGTTCCTAAATGTCAAGGCCTATCCCCATTGTATTTCATTCTCCCACTGTTACTGCACCCAGCTTTGCATGTCTGACTGTTTTCAACATCAGGCAGAGCGGAATACAGCACAGAACGATTATACCACCAACTACGAAGCCGTTGTCAAAACCCAGCACACTGGCGCGATGCATGATCGCCTTGGCTGCCATGAAGCCACTCTTGATCGAGTCATCCAGAGCGATTCCCTGTACACCTCTGAACACAAACTGAGGCGCTTTCAGGTACAGATTGAAAAAAGCTTCGGACTGGACAGGTAATTTCTCTCCAATCCGCACGGCATGCCAGTGGATGGAGTTTGTCACATAGGTGTTAAGCAGCGCTATCCCGAAAGAAGCGCCTACACTCTGGGCGACATTGAGAAAACTCGATACTGTAGGTACCTGATGCCTGGGAACCGAGTTCAGGATCGTAGTCATCAGCGGAGTCATCATCAGGGCCAGGCCTGCACCCCTCACAATCTGCGAGCCTATGATCAGGAATGCGCCGGACAGTGGATCAAGATTTCCGTAAAAGAGCATCGAAATTCCGCTGAGCAGGGCTCCGATTGTAACCAGAATGTTAGCCGGATAGCGATCGGCGAGCCTGCCTGCGACCGGCATGAAGAATCCCATTGCGACAGCTCCAGGCATCAGCCACAACCCAGTCTGGATGGTAGTGTAACCGACAAGGGTCTGCAGAAAAATCGGTAATAAAAAAACGCCTCCGAACAGTCCGATGGCTCGGAAAACCGCCAGGATCATGCCCAAAGTAAAATTCCGGTAGAGAAGCAGTTTGAGAGGAAACAGGGGATGTGAAACAGTTGCTTCGATCCCTGCGAACATTGTGAAACCGATCGCTGTCAGGATTTCACAGATCCTGATGTAGTCTGAATCCCAGCCTTTTTCCTGACCATTGGAAAGTGCCAGCAAAGAAGCGATCAATCCGATCGACAGGAACAGGTAGCCCCAGAAATCGAAAGGTGTCAAACCCTCTCTGGGTTTTCTGTCGCTTTTCATCACCAGCAGTCCAAGCAGCAGCGTGAGGACTCCGATGGGCAGATTTACTGAGAAAATAGCGCGCCAGTTGAAATAATCGCAGAGATAGCCTCCCAGGGTGGGACCGACTGCGGGACCCACCATGATGCCGATACCCCAGATGCCAAGTGCCCTGCCGCGTTCGTGCGGTTCGAACAGCTCAGTGATGATCGACATTCCTACAGGCTGGATCGCGCCCCCACCGATAGCCTGCATGATCCTGGCGAAGAGCATGGCATTGTAACTGAATGCAAAGGCGCAGGAAGCAGAGCCGATCGTGAAGAGTGCCAGGGAACTCAGATAGATCTGCTTGTGGCCAAAATTCTTGGTCAGCCAGCCCACCAGGGGCATGGCGACTGCAGTGGCCAGCATGAAACCAGTGGAAATCCATTGGATCTGGTCGCGGTTGACTCCGAAAGCGCTCATCATGTGTGGCAGTGCCACATTGACTATGCTGGAATTCAATACTGCCATGAATGTACCCAGCATGATTATGGACAGGGCTACCCAGCGATAATATCTTTCTAAGAATTCGGGATTCACTGGATTATTTCTCTGACGATCCTATGTGGATGTGAACTACTACAGAAAGCCCTGGTCCGACCAGCTCCGCGGGAATCGTGTCCAGTTTGATTCTGATCGGAACCCTCTGGCTGACCTTGATGAATGTGCCGCTTACGCCTTCTGACGGGATCAGGCTGAACTGGGAATTGGCGGCGGCTAGAATCTTTGTGACACGGCCTGTGAGCTTTAAGTCCGGATACGCGTCCACTGAAACATCAGTTCGATCATTGACAGCCACGCAGGACAGATAACGCTCTTCCACATTGGCTGCTATATAAAGGGACTTCGGATCCAGCAGAGATAAGATCGGAGTGCCTGCCATCACCATGGAACCAGGATCACGCCAGCGCCTGGTGACTACACCGTCAAAAGGAGCCAGTGTTCCCACATAGCCGAGATTCACTTCAGCCTGCTGCACTGAAGCTTCAGCTGCTCCCACTTCCGCTTCCCGAAGCTGCAGTGTGGCTTCAGCCATCCTCAATTCCTCGGATCTGGTGCCTTTCTTGAGCAGTTCCAGTTTAGATTTGGCGCTTTCATACGCCTGCTGAGAGGTCTCCAGCAGCGTCCTGGCCTTGTCGCGTTCTGAATCTGAAATCACCTGCTTGTCGCTGAGAACTTTGATCCTCTGCCAGTCGTTCCCCACCTGCTTGAATTGAGCATCAGCCTGATCCATGGCTGCTTTGGAAATCCTGATTTCATCCGTCAGGGGTCCGTTGAAAGCTTTGTCGTACTGAGCTTGGGCTACAGCCAGACCGGCTTTGGCTGCAGCAAGATCAGCCTTTGATTTCAGCAGAGCCACTTCAAGCGGTTTGCGGTCCAGCTCAAAAAGAAGCTGGTCCTTTTTTACCATGTCCCCTTCTCTGACCGCTATCTGGACCAGGTCGCCACTGAAATGCGGGGAAAGATCGATCATTTCGCCTTCAATCCTGGCGTCATCTGAATAGACGATTCCATACATGAAGAAAAACCAGTAAAAAAACGCAAAAATAGCCATAGCCAGAAGCAGGCAGACAGCTATCAGAATCGGTTTTCCGTTCTTCTGTTTTTTGCTTTCAGACAATTTCAGCCCCCTGTCATTTCAGCAGTCTTTGTAGTATCAGGTTCTGCTCTGTGCCTCACGGTTCCTGTTCTTCTGAAAAAAAGAAAGCTGCCGGGTCATGAGGCGCAGGAGTTCCCTGCTGTCATGCTCTCCCATGTATTCCACCAGTTCCCGAAAATTCTCCAGGAATTTCTGTTCCTTCATTCTTACAAATTTACGCCCCAGCTCCGTCGGGGCAACAAGTACGACCCGCCTGTCGTCCGAGTCAGAGAGCCGTTCCAGATAGCCGCCTTCTGCCAGAGTGTTCACCATCTGCGTAATTGCAGCTGGAGTGACCTTCAATCTGGCGCTCAGTTCAGATAACTTGATTCCCCTGATTTTCGGGTCAATCGCATCCATGATGGTGGTCAATAGCATGAATTCCCTGTATCTGAGCCCTTCGCCTGTTACAGGCTGCCACATCGCCCGCTTGATCTGAAGAATGATCTGAGCCAGTTCCTGAGCCAGATCCAGTTTCATTTCATTGTTCACTGGTATGTCCTAAATTGTCCCGCCGAAGGTGTTGATGATTTCGTATTTCAGCTTGTTGAAATCGATCGTGGCATTTAAATAATCCAGCTGAGCGCTGGTAAGTTTCTGCTGGGCATCCTGGAGATCCAGCAGTGAAAGCATTCCCTTCTGGATTGAAATCAGTGCATAGCCATAGCTTTCTTCTGCGCTTTCCTTGCGTTTTTTTGACACCTCAAGAGTTTTCTTCAATGCATCATAACGCCTGATGATTTCGCGCCTGTCAGATTCGCTCTGTTTCCGCTGCAGTTCATGCGCCAGTTTACCCTGATTTCGTGAGAACTCAGCGCTCTTTGCAGTAAGGGCGTTCTTCTGCTCTCCCAGGTTGAAGGTATAGGAAAGGGTGCCGGAATAGCTCCTGGTCGAACCGCTTTGGAAAGTCGAATTCAAGGCAAGATCACCTGGAGCCTGGTTCCTGGCAGATCTGTACTGGAGCTCTTTTTTTTCCAGGCTGTGTTCAGAGAGGCGTTCATCAAATGAACTGTAAAGCGGTATTTTAATCCAGTCATAGGCTTCCGCAGTTAGCTCCTGATTGATTTCCAGAGTGTCGGTAAATGAATAACCGATCAGGATCTTGAACTGATCGACTCCATCATTCAAGGATTTCTCACTCTGGACAACATTGTTTTCCTGTTGCAGATAATTCACTTCAGCATTTAGAAGAGACAGTTTGTCCGAAGAACCTAGCTTGAATTTGGCGTTGTTCAGATCATAGGTGTTTTTCCAGTGCGTCAGGGATTCCTTCTGCACTTCCAGCTGCATTTTTCGATTCATAAGATCATAGGCTGCATTGATGACTTTGAGTTTGAACTGTTCTTTATCTCTGGTGAACGATACATCCAGGTCTTCTCTGCTGAGTTTTAGAATTCTGCGGCTGTAATCCGACAGACTGGTCAGGATGTTCGAACTCAGGGTAATGGAGTTCAGTCCAGTGCCGGGCGTCCCTAGTGTTTCTGATCTTCCATAATTCAGGCTCAACCCGTCATCCAGGGAATCAGATACGCTCAGACTTCTGTTGTTTGAATCATCACCTGAGATTTTAATCTTCGGTTTGTAGGAATAAAACTGCAGGTCGCTGCTCCAGATGTCAATCTGATGAGAAAGCTCGAGCTGCCTGTATTCCTGACTGTTTTTGAATGCATAGTCCAGGAAGGTGGAAAGCTTGTCAGGCAAGGCGCAGTAAGATGGAAAACAAGCGATCAATGTAAATAATAAAAACAGCTTCATCATTTCCTCCAGAGCTATAAGATTCTTCCGTCCTCGATCCTGATCTTCCGTGAGCAATATGCCGCAATGTCAAGTTCGTGGGTGATGACGACAATAGTTGTGCCTTCCTTGTTCAGTTTCTGGAAATAGTTCATTACTTCCACACTCGTGGAAGTATCCAGATTTCCGGTGGGTTCGTCAGCCAGGATCATTTCAGGTTCCGTGACAATGGCCCTGGCGACTGCCACCCTCTGCCGCTGGCCGCCTGAGAGCTGATTAGGTTCATGATGCATGCGGTCTTCCATACCCACTTTTTTGAGGGCTGAAGCGGCTCTTTCTGCAGCCTGGGCGAGGCCGGTGTAAAGTAGCGGCAGTTCCACATTTTCTAAAGCGTTCATCCTGGGAAGCAGGTTGAAATTCTGGAAGACAAAGCCGATTTTCCGGTTTCTGATCTCTGCCAGCTGGTTGTCTGAAAGTTTAGCCACATCCTCGCCGGCCAGTATGTACTTACCCGAATCAGGAACGTCGAGGCAGCCGAGCAGGTTCATCAGTGTGCTCTTTCCGCTTCCGGATTTTCCGACTATCGCCACCATCTCACCACGATTGATAATGAGGTTGATGTTCTTCAGAACCTGAAGATTATTCTCCCCCATCTGGTAGCTTTTATTGATATTTTCAATTCTGATCAGTTCTTCCATTTAAAGTGCCTCATATTCTATTCGTGGTTTGCCAACATTTTCTCCAGCATCACTTCTCGACATACCAACTTACTATCTTATCAACTTCCTAGAGCAAAAAGTGACATGAATACCATACACAATGCTTGTCTGCATCAGTGCATCATCGGTGGGCCGCCTCTGCGCTGATTCTGTCCGTTGTTCGAGAACTGGTTCTTGGCTGAAGTTTCGCTGATAACTTTATCCCCATCCTTGAGCCCTTCGAGAATCTCGATTTTATCGAAAGTCTTCAGGCCGAGTTTGACCGGCAGATGAGGATTGCCCGGGGTTTTCACGTAATACCCGTTCCTGTCCTCGAACACAGCCCCGATCGGTACAACCAGCGCATCCTTTTTCTCGCTGGTGATAATGTCGACACTCGCACTCATTCCTGGCTTGAGCAGGGCAAAATCCTTGTCAGTCACTTGAAGCAGTACTGAAAAAGTAGTGATATTGCTGGTGGTGGAGCCTGAGATGGCCACTCTGATCACCTCTCCTCTGAATCTTTTATTGGGAAAGGCGTCGAAAGTCATCTGGGCACGGTTGCCCACTGATACTCCCGCGATGTCTGCTTCATCAACATAAACCATCACGAACATCTTGGAGCAGTCTGAGATCGTAAACAGTTTGGTGCCTCCGCTGACATTGGAAGTACCTGAAGCCACTATGTTTCCTACTTGAACCAGCTTGTCCGAAACAAATCCGTCGATCGGTGAATATACCTTAGTCTCGTCAAGTCTTCTCTGGGCATTGTCCAGGTCCAGTTGTGCGGATTTTACTTTGACTTCAGCGAGTCTCACTTCTGCGCTAGCTGTCAGGTAATCGTTATCCATTTTGGCGAGCCTCAGATCATCCATCTGGACCTGGGAAAGTGAATTCCTGGCTGTTTCAAGATCTGCCAGGCTGTCTTCAAGCTCCTGAGTGCTGATCAATTTCTGTTCGAACAGAGCCTTTTCGCGGCCGTATTTTTTCTCTGAATTCTCCTTGGCCACCATGGCAGCCTTGATCTTTGGCCCCAATCCTTTCTTCACCGCATCCTGCTCGATCATCAGGTTGCGGAGCGAGGCCTGGGCTTTATCCCTCCCTGCCTGAGCAGTGGTCAGTGAAAGCTTGGACATGTCCACATTGCGCTGCTCGTCTACTGGATCGAGTTCAGCAATCAAATCGTTTTTCTTTACAGGATCACTGATGTCAAAGGGCAGCTTTATGATCTGGCCTGATGATTTGCACTTGATGTCCACGTCAAAGTTGGAATTAACCGTGCCTGTGGCTGAAATCTTCAGCCTGATATCACTGACCTCGGCAGTCACTTGTTCTACTTTTTTATCCTGGGTTTTTTCAGTTGTATTGCCGCTTTTTCGGAAAAACAGCCAGCCCCCGATCAGAATGACCAGTATCGCAATCCAGATTTTCCATTTTTTCATTTGAATCTCCTTATGATCACATGCATATTGCTCTTCGTACGGGCACAGCATGCTGTGCCCTTACTCATACCTCAACGCATCAATCGGATTCATCTTGGCTGCTTTCTGAGCAGGGTAGAATCCGAAAAAAACACCTACAGCCACTGAAAAAGAGACAGAGACAATAATCGATAGAATATCAATGGTACCCTTGAAATATGTGTCCGGAGAGACGCCGTTGTATATCAGGACACTGCCGAAACCAAAAGCAATGCCCATCAGCCCCCCGATTACAGTCAGAACTACTGCTTCCAGCAGGAATTGATTCAAAATGTCCCGATTTTTTGCGCCCAGGGCTTTGCGTACTCCGATCTCCCGGGTCCGCTCTGTAACAGTCACATACATGATGTTCATGATGCCGATGCCGCCCACCAGAAGCGACAGCGCAGCCACACCTGCCAGCAGCAGCTTGAATGTGAAAATCGTGGATTCCATCTCAGCCAGCATTTCCGCCATGTCACGGATCTGGAAATCGTCTGCTGCATCTTTCCTGAGCTTATGAGTCGTCCTTAAAGCTTTGGTGATTCCTTCCTTGACCTTGTCCATGCCTTTTTCTTCGTAAACTGAAATATCGATATTGTTGAAATAATCAGTACCTGCTATTTTCTTGTTCATGGTAGTAAAGGGAATGATGGCAGTTTCGTCAGGATTCTGCCAGCCTGCGCCGCCCTTCCTCTTGGTCACGCCGATCACTGTGAAACTGAGACCTTTGATCTTGATGGTCTTATCGATCGGATACTCGTTCCCGAAAAGTATGTCGGATGTATCAGGTCCGAGTATAACCACTCTCTGCACTCCAGCCAGTTCCTCATCGTTAAAAGCCCGGCCCTGCTCCACAACGAAATTTCGCATCTCAAAATATGTGGGAGCCACACCATTTACTTCAACATTCGTGTTGCTGTTGAAATACTTCAACTGGCAGCCTTTGTTGACTTCCGGAGTAATTGATTTCACGTTATCAATTGAGAGCAGCGCAGCCAGGTCGTCATACTTCAGGGACTGCCTCTGCCCGCCGGCTACACCGTGACCCATCGAGGAACCTGGTCTGATTAACAACAGATTGCTGCCCATGGACTTGATGCGATTTGTGATCTGATCCCTGGCGCCGTTGCCGATGGCAAGCATGGCGATCACTGCACCAACTCCGATGATGATGCCCAGCATGGTGAGAAACGAGCGTAATTTATTGGAAAGAAGGCTGCGCAGTGCAACTTTGATGATGGTGATGAAAAGCATAGTTTAACCCTAATTTATTTAACTAGGTAAATATTATAGTTGGTAAATCAGTTTGTCAATACTAGAATGCCTGAATTTCTGTAAATTTTTGTTGCCGAGAGCAGTTTGAAGACAATTCATATTATCGATTCCGGATCTTTTCCACTGCTTCCAGCAGCTGATCACTGGTGAGGATCTCCTTACAGTCGATCTTCACTCCCCTTCTGCTGAATTCAGAGGCCAGCTCCTTGGCTTCAGGCAGATCCAGTTCACACGATTTCAGAAGATCCGGTTTATTGAAGATTTCGCAGGGTTTGCCGCTCCCAGCGATAGAACCATTTTTCATTAAAACTGCACGGTCCGCATAGACGGCTTCTTCCATGAAATGGGTAATATAAATGATTCCGATCCCTTCCTCATTTAACTTGAGGATCAGATTGAAAATCTCCTCTTTGCCTTGCTGATCAAGCATGGAGGTGGACTCGTCAAAAATGATCATTTCCGGATGCAAGGCCAGAATCGCCGCAATTGCAAGTCGCTGCATCTGCCCCCCTGAGAGATCCGCGGTCTGGGCAAAACGTTTTTCAGTGAGACCTGTCATTACAAGAGCCTTTTCCACTCGCGTCTTGATTTCTTCTCTTGGGAAACCAAGATTTTCCAGTGAAAATGCAACGTCATCCTCGACGATCGCGCAGACAATCTGATTTTCGGGGTTCTGGAACACCATTCCGAGTTTTTTCCTGATCTTGATCACCTGCTCGTGATCAGCAGGAGAGCAGCCGAGAACTTCCACTTCACCCTGATATGGGCTGAGAAGACCATTCATCACCTTGACCAGCGTACTTTTTCCTGAGCCGTTTCCGCCTAGTATCGCCACAAACTCCGTCTTCTCCATAAAAAAATCGACCCCTTTCAATGCCAAGGAGCCTTTTTCTTTATAAGAGAAACTTAAATTCTTAATTTTGATCATGATTTGCCGGAGCGGATAGCTTCTGGCAAATCAGTTTTCAGTGATCAGTTCGATCAGTGCCATGCTTGCAGCATCGCCGATCCTGACTCCGGTCCGGTAGATCCTGGTATATCCGCCGTTGCGCTCTTTATAGCGGGGAGCGATCTCGGTGAACAGCTTCTTCACGGATTCGTGGGTCTTCAGGAAAGCATGAGCCAGTTTTCGCTGATGCAGACTGTCTGTTTTAGCCAGAGTGATCAGGTGCTCCACATATTTCCTTAACACTTTGGCTTTGGGAAGAGTGGTTCTAATCCGGCCGACTTCCAGAAGGGAAGTGGCCATGTTTCTGATCATGGCTTTTTTATGGGGGATCGACTTCCCCAGTTTTTCCCTTTGCATTTTATGTCTCATCGTTATTTTCCTCCTCTGTTACTTCGTCCACAATATCCTTGTCTGTTTCATCCGTTTCATCAAGCTGCTCGTCCTTCAAGCTCAGTCCGTATTCGTGCAGCTTTTCCCTGATCTCATCCAAGGATTTCTTGCCGAAGTTTTTAAGATTCATCAGGTCATTCTTGCTCATCTGGGCCAGTTGGCCGATTAAGGTGATTTCCCCTGCCTTCAGGCAGTTCGAAGACCTGCGGGAAAGACCAAGCTCTGAAACATGAAGTTCCAATACATTCTTGGTATCTTTGGTTTTCGGGTACATTTCTTCCTCAGCTACCTTCCTTGTATCGAATTCTTCAAAATCCTTCATGATCCCGAGTACTTTGTTCAAATAAACCGCACCGATTTTCAAGGCCTTGGTCGGGCTGACCGAGCCGTTGGTCTTCACATCGATGATCAGACGTTCCTGAGCTGAGTCATTTTCGTATACCTCAGTGCGATAATTAACCTTGCTGATCGGGGAGAAGTTGGAATTCACGAAAATCGTATTGATCGGCATACTCTCGTCCTTGTTTTCCTCTTCAGGAACGAATCCTCTGCCGATGCCGACATAAATCTCCGCGTGGATCGAGCCGTTGCGGTTGATGCGGCAGATGTAATGCTCAGGATTGAGCACTTCCACGCCGAGTGGAAGGATCAGGTCCTTGGCGAAAATCTCGCAGGGTCCCTGGGATTCCATCTTGACCACCGTCACGTCCTGTCCCGTAACTTTGAAGATCACTTCACGCATGTTCAGGACCAGATCAGGGACATCCTCGTATAGTCCGGGTAGCGTAGAAAATTCATGCACAACACCATCGATCAGGATTGCGGTCACTGCTGCGCCGGGAACTGCGGAAAGGATCAGCCTTCTGAGGGCATTTCCCACCACTGAGGAGATTCCCTTGGGGAGGGGTTCGAGCACATAACGCCCGAATTCTTTTTCATTTTCTCCCTCAACTATATACTGAGCAAGATCCCAGTTCATAAAACTCCCTTTCTCGTCAGATTCAATTCCAGGTATTACTTGGAATAGAATTCCACGATCGTGTTCTCGTTGATCGTACCCTGGATGTCGGCTCTTTCTGGTTCCCTGAGAACCTTGGATTTGTAATTTTCGAAGTCCACCTGCAGCCAGCCGGGAATTTCTCTGGATTTGCCGGCCTCGAGCAGGACCTTAAAGTTTTCATTCTGCCTGAATGTGGTCTTGATCTCCAACACATCACCGGTTTTAATCTGGTAGGAAGGGATGTTTACCCTTTTCCCGTTGATCAGCACATGTCCATGCCGAACAAACTGCCTGGACTGAGTCCTGGAAATTGCAAATCCGCTGCGGAACAATGCATTGTCCAGCCTTTTTTCCAGGAGTCTCAGTAAATTGTGGCCTGTAACACCAGCCATCTTGTTGGCGATATAGTAATAGCGATGGAACTGTGCCTCCATCATACCATACATTTTCTTGCACTTCTGTTTTTCATTGAGCTGCATTCCGTAATCCGAGAGCTTGCTTCTCCTCTTGCCGGACTGCATCCCGGGAGCAAACTTCCTTCTCTCAAAGGCGCACTTTTCGCTATAGCATCTGACGCCCTTCATAAAGAGCTTCTCTCCGGTTCTCCTGCACTGCCTGCAGGATGGTAGCAGGTTTCTGGCCATGAAATATATCCTCCTTAAACCCTTCTTCTTTTCGGCGGGCGGCAGCCATTGTGCGGGATTGGCGTCACGTCCCTGATCAATCTGATATCCAGTCCGGTAGTCTGAAGCGCTCTGATGGCGGTTTCTCTGCCGGCTCCAGGACCCGTGAGCCGCACTTCGACTTCCCGCAGACCCAGGTCCAGGGCTTTTTTGGCGGCAGATTCCGCTGCAAGTTGAGCTGCATAGGCAGTTCCCTTGCGGGCACCTTTGAATCCGGCATTGCCTCCGGAAGACCAGGCAATCAGATTTCCCTTCTGATCTGTAATTGAGACTATAGTATTATTAAAAGTCGTCTCGATATGAGCCACACCATTGGTGATCAGCTTCCTGTCCCTCTTTTTTTCGCTCTTGGCAGCTTTTTTAGCCATTTATCATCCTCCCCTTACTTCGCTATTTCGCCACGCTTGGCGCCGACTGTACGTCTGATGCCGCGTCTCGTTCTGGCGTTGGTTCTTGTTCTCTGGCCGCGGACAGGTAATCCTCTTCTGTGACGGATTCCTCTGTAACAGCCGATGTCGACCAGTCTTTTGATGGACATCTGGATGTCTCTTCTCAGATCACCTTCGACCTTGACATTGTTGTCGATATATTCCTTGATTTTGGTTACTTCTTCGTCAGTAAGAGTGTGAACCCTCTTATTGATATCTATGGCAGTGGCTTTCAGGATTTTCTGCGAAGTGGGTCTGCCGATTCCATAAATATAAGTCAAGGCAACTTCTACTCTTTTGTTTTTGGGTAAATCAACTCCTGCAATACGTGCCATGTTTCCTCCTTACCCCTGCCTCTGCTTATGCTTAGGATTTTCGCAGATAACTCTAACGACCCCGGCTCTCTTGATAATCTTGCATTTGTCGCAGATCTTCTTCACTGAAGCTCTCACTTTCATTTCATTCCTCCTCGGTTTATTTTAATTTTTATCTTGGTCAAACCAATTAAAGTCAAACTATTTTAAGTCAACATCCGCTGTTTTGTAAAGCTTTTTCTTTTTATTTGAACCGGTAGACAATTCTCCCTTTGGTGAGGTCATAGGGCGAAAGTTCTACTGTCACTTTATCTCCGGGAAGTATCCGGATAAAATGCATGCGCATTTTCCCTGAAATGTGCGCCAGCACCCGGTGTCCATTTTCCAGCTCCACCTTGAAATTAGCATTCGGAAGTATTTCCACTACTTTTCCCGTTACTTCAATTGGCTCTTCTTTGGCCATAAATGCGCGTCCTCCTTTAGTAGCAGTTAAAAAGCACGAGCTCCGCGAGGGTTTTTGCTACTGCTACTTAACCCCCGAGCGAAGCGAGCGGGGTTTAGTTCTTTACACCACCCCGAGCGAAGCGAGCGGGGTTTAGTTCATGCGTCACCCCAAAGCAATTGCTCAGGGCATTCCTTCTATTTTTCCGCTTTCCCGGTGCCAAGCACCTGGAAAATCTTTTCTCTCACGCTGTCAATCTCCTGGCTCCCGTCGATCTCGTGGAGCACCCCGGATTTCCTGTAAAATTCCAGCACGGCACTGGTCTGGCTGTGGTAAACTTTGAGCCTGTTTTTGACAGTCTCTTCCCGGTCGTCGTCCCTGGTATAAAGTTCACCTCCGCAGCTGTCACATTTTCCAGCCGAACTCGGGGGTTGGAACTTTACATGGTAGCTTTTGCCGCAGGTTCGGCAGAGCCGTCTGCCGGATAGTCTGCTGACCAGTTCTTCATCGTCCACCTTGAGCGAAATCACTGCATCCAGTGCTTTTTTCCTTTTCTTCAATAAAGAGGCCAGGAACCCTGCCTGATTCAGATTACGTGGATATCCGTCCAGGATATATCCTCCTGCGCAATCCGCTTCGGCGATCCGATTCTCGATCATCTGATTCAGGATCTCGTCAGGAACGAGTTCGCCCCTGTCCATGACCTGCTTGGCGCGCCTGCCGGTTTCAGTTCCCTTCTTGACATTCTCACGCAGAATGTCTCCTGTGGAAATCTGGGGAACCTTCAAACGGTCGATGAGATACTGTGCCTGCGTGCCTTTTCCGGCCCCAGGGGGCCCGAACAGAATCAGATTCATGCTGGATCCTCCTATTTACCGCCGCGTTTTTTCAGGAAACCTTCATAATGCCTTACTAAAAGGTGCGCTTCGGCCTGCTTTACTGTGTCCAGCAGGACGCCCACCAGGATCAGGAGCGAAGTTCCGCCAAGATAAAAGGGAACATCAGCCATCACCATCAACATCCTGGGGACGAAATCAATCGAAGCCAGAAAAATGGAACCGGCAAACGTAATTCTGGCCATGGTCCGATCGATGTATTCTGCAGTGGGTCTTCCTGCTCTGATGCCTGGAATGAACCCGCCGTATTTCTTCATGTTGTCCGACATGTCTTTCGGATTGAATACGATGGCAGTATAAAAATATGAAAATCCGATAATCATGGCGAAATAAACTACATTATATGTGATTCCTCTTGGTGAGAGTTCCATCGCGATCATTGAAAGCCAGCGGGTCATACCCGGATAACTCAATGCCATCTGCTGGATGAACGAAACCACCATTCCCGGAAAAACCATCACAGATGCCGCGAAAATGATCGGAATTACACCGGCTTGATTGACTCTAAGCGGAATATGCGTGCTCTGTCCACCATAGATCCTTCGCCCGACAACTCTTTTCGCATACTGGACCGGAATTTTCCTGGAACCCTCATACATCAGCACCACGAATGCAACGATTGTGAAAATGAAAAGCAGTATCAGGAGCATCGTGGGAATGAAAGTGGATTCTCCGTAAAACTTGCGGAAAGTCTGCACTGCGCCATCCGGAAGTCTGGAAACGATGCTGATAGTAATCAAAAGAGACACTCCATTCCCAAGACCACGCTCAGTGATCTGCTCGCCCAGCCACATGATGAAACTGGTACCGGCGGTAAGTGTGATCACGGTAATTACAGAGAAGAAGAAGAAATTACCCGCCATATCAGGTGTCAATATTCCGTAATTCTTCATCATGAAACTGTAGCCGAAGGCTTGGACAGCGCCGATGATCACTGTACCCCAGCGGGTATATTGTGAGATCTTCTTTCTGCCCTCGTCTCCTTCCTTGGCAATTTTTTCAAGGAAGGGTACCACATAGATCAGGAGCTGCATGATGATTGAAGAGTTGATGTACGGCGTGATTCCAAGGGCAAATACGCTGAAATTCTTCAGAGCTCCGCCTGAAAACAGATCCATGAAGCCAAGTACGCCGCTCATGGCACCTTTCCTGGAAAAAAGTTCCAGCAGCTTGGCAGTATCAACTCCCAGGCTTGGAATATGAGCGCCTAACCTGTAAACGGCTATCATCCCCAGTGTGAAGAGAATTCTCTTTTTCAGCTCCGGGATTTTGCCGATGTTAGAGACATTTCCGATCATTTCAACACCTCAATGTTTCCCTGTGCTTTTTCAATTTTTTCGATGGCTGATTTGGTGAATTTGTTGGCTAGAACCTTCAGGGGTTTTGTCAGTTCCCCATTGCCCAGAATTTTGATCCCATTGGGTTCCACTTTTTTCACCAGACCTTGCTCAACCAGAAATTCAGGGGTGATGATGGTATGTGGTTCGAATTTTTCCAGATCGCAGACATTCACCAGGCTGTAATGTTTCTTATTGATGTTTTTGAAGCCCCTCTTGGGAAGTCGCCTGTACAGAGGCATCTGCCCCCCCTCAAAGCCTATCCTTACGGGACCGCTTTTCCTGGAATTCTGTCCATTGTTCCCTCTGCATGATGTACCGCCATGCCCTGAGGATGGCCCTCTTCCAACTCTCTTACCGAGCTTCTTTGCACCTTCATTGGGAGCGAGTTCATGTAATTTCATCTAAACCTCCCTTAATCAACAGATTCGACTTCAAGCATGTATGAAGTCTTGTCGATCATGCCACGGATCACCGGATTATCTTCGCATATCTTGCTTCCACCGACCTTACGGAGTCCCAGTGATTCGATCACGCGGCGAACTTTTTCCGGTTTGCGGCAGCAGCTTTTCTTTAATGTAATCTTCAGCTTGGCCATTATTCCTCCAATTATGTCGTTCCGAGTATTTCTTTGGATGTCTTTCCGCGGCCCTTGGCTATTGTATCAGCACAGCGCAATGCTTTCAATCCTTCAAAAGTAGCCTTGACCACATTGATCTTGGTTCTGGAACCGATGCATTTGGACAATACATCAGTAATCCCGCCAAGTTCGGCGATGGCGCGCACAGCTCCGCCGGCGATGACTCCTGTTCCAGGGACTGCCGGCTTCAGGAGCACTTTACCGGAGCCGTATCTTCCTAGAATTTCGTGCGGGATCGTACCCTTGATCATCGGAAATACAATCATTTCGCGCTTGGCTCTTTCCACGGCTTTTCTCATCGCTTCAGGTACTTCCTTGGCATTTCCAAGTCCATATCCTACTTTGCCGTGCGAATCGCCGACAACGGCCAGTACACTGAAAGAGAATCGCTTACCGCCCTTGACAACCTTGCAAACGCGATTTACATAGATCACGCGTTCTTTAAGTTCGTTTTCATTTCCTCTGGTATCCTGGATATTCAAGTATCCTCCTAAACTGTTCTCAATCTCGGTCCCTATATAACTGGGACACTAATCCCCTTTGCTGTGCTCCGGGGATAAGAAGCTGTAAAATATTCGCTGCGCTCATATTTAACAGCTTCTAAAATTTCAGTCCATTCTCACGGGCTTTTTCAGCAATGGCTTTTACGCAGCCATGATATCTGAATCCGCCTCTGTCAAAGACAACTGTCTCGATGTTCTTTTCCTTGGCACGTTTGGCTATCAGAGCGCCCACAATTTCGGCAGCTTTGATATTTCCGCCATGTTTCAGATTATCCTTGACTTCTTTTTCCAGAGTCGATACGGCTACAAGCGTCGCTCCCTTAGTATCATCAATAATCTGAACTGAGATGTGCTTGGTGGATTTGAACACCGACAGCCTGGGTTTTTCAGCCGTTCCTGAAACTTTCAATCTGATCCTGTTGTGACGGTCGGTCCTCTTGGCAACTTTATCCTTCTTCATTGCAGTACCTCTTTCCTGATTGATTAGGCAGCCTTTTTACCGGCCTTCTTCCTGACTCTCTCGTTTTCATATCTGATACCTGAACCCTTGTATGGTTCAGTGGGCTTCTTAGCCCTCACATCTGCAGCGAACTGTCCCAGCACTTCTTTATCAATGCCGGTGAGAGTGACCATGCCTTTCTCGGCTTTGGCGTTTACTCCTTTGGGCATCTTCATTTCCACAGGATGGGAAAATCCCAGGCTCAGGACCAGGTCTGTACCCTTGACATCGGCCTTAAATCCTATGCCGTTGATTATCAATTTTTTTTCAAAACCGCTTGTAACCCCTATGATCAGGTTTTCAATCATCCGCTGGGTCATTCCATGAAGGGATTTGTTTACTTTCAAATCATCAGGCCTTTTCACGTGAATCGTCTCTTTGTCGATGGTCACTTCCATCAACGGATGGTAGGTCATTTCGTTTTCACCCTTGGGACCCTTAGCCTTCATGGACTGTTTCTTAGGGTCATGGGTTACTGTCACACCCTTGGGAATATTGATTGGTTTCTTTCCTACTCTAGACATTGTTCCTCCTCCTTACCACACATAACAGATGACTTCCCCGCCAACCCCTTCCTGGAGGGATTGCCTGGAAGTCATGATGCCCTTTGAAGTGGATATAATCGCCACGCCGAGTCCGCCGAGCACCCTGGGTATCTCATCTTTACCCGCGTAAACTCTTCTGCCGCTGTGGCTGATGCGTCTGATTCCTTTGATCGCAAGCTCCTTTTCTTTCGTGTATTTCAGGTAAATCCGGATCACACCCTTGGAGCTCTGCTTGATGTACTTGTAATCCTTTATGTACCCTTCTTCCTTGAGAAGTCGGGCAATCTCCAGCTTCACCTTGGAGGCGGGTACATCGGCCGCGTCCTTGTTGGTGGAGCCGGCGTTGCGGATTCGAGTCAGCATATCGGCAATAGGATCTGTCATCATTTTGTCATTCCTCCCTTGTTTTTACCAGCTGGATTTGATGATTCCGGGAATTTCGCCTTTTGAGGCGAGGCCCCTGAAGCAGAGCCGGCACATCTGGAAATCACCGATGAAACCTCTGGGACGCCCGCAAATCAGGCAGCGGTTTCTCCACCTGGTAGAAAACTTAGGTGTCCTTTTCTGCTTTTCGAAAAACGTTTTCCTGGCCATTCCTCATTCCTCCCTATTTTTTTGTAAAAGGCATTCCCATGCGTTCCAGCAGTTCCAGAGACTCGTCATCAGTCCCGGCGGTTGTCACGATGGATACATCCATTCCCCTGATCTGGTCGATTTTATCGTAGTCGATTTCAGGGAACACGATCTGTTCCTTGACGCCGAAAGTGTAACTGCCGCGGCCGTCAAAAGACTTCCGTGACACGCCACGGAAGTCTCTCACGCGTGGAAGCACGATGTTGAAGAGTTTATCCAGGAAGTAGTACATCCTGTCGCCTCGCAGAGTGACCTTTACACCGACTGTCATACCTGCGCGCAACTTGAAGTTCGAGATGGACTTCTTGGCTTTCCGGAGCTGCGGTTTCTGACCGGCGATGGCCTTCAGGTCATTCATAGCGCCGTCGACGATCTTAGGATTAGTCTTGGCTTCGCCGATTCCCATGTTCAGAACGACCTTCTGGATCTTGGGAACCTGCATCACATTCTTGTAGCTCCTGCTTTTCATCATTTCACTGACTACTTTTTCCCTGTAAAGTTTCATTAATCTGGTCATATCTTACCTCTTAGACGTTATCCACGATTTCTTCGCACTTTTTGCAAATGCGGACTTTCACTTCGTTCACCAACTTGTGCCCGATCTTGGTTGGCAGGTTGCACTTTGGACAAACCAGCATTACTTTCGCTAAAAAAATCGGTCCTTCTTTCTCGATGATTCCTCCGTGACGGTGCTGTTTATTAGCTTTCTGATGGCGCTTCACCATGTTCACGCCCGTCACTATTACTTTGTTTTCATTCTGCAAGACTGACAGAACTTTTCCAATCTTTCCCTTGTCCTTGCCGGTCTGCACCATCACCATGTCGTCTTTCCTGATTCTAACTTTGGTTTTGTTTTCCATCTCTTCCTCCTTCAGACCACTTCAGGAGCCAGGGAAATAATTTTCATGAAATCCCTCTCCCGCAGTTCTCTGGCGATGGGGCCAAAAATGCGGGTTCCTTTAGGATTGTTGGCTTCATCTATGATCACGGCTGCGTTGTCGTCAAAACGGATATAGGAACCGTCGGTTCTCCTGAGCTTTCCTCTGGTCCGAACCACAACGGCTTTCACCACCTGGCTCTTCTTCACATTCCCGTCCGGAACAGCTTCTTTGACCGTGGCGCAGATGACATCTCCGATCCGGGCTATTTTCTTGCCGCTGCCGCCGTAAACGTGAATGCACTGGAGCTTTTTAGCTCCGCTGTTATCAGCCACTTTCAACATTGTTCTATGCTGTACCATTGTCCCTCCTCTACCGGGCCGCTTCCAGGATCTTAACAAGACGCCAGCGCTTTTCCCTGCTCAGAGGCCTGGTTTCCATAATCAGGACTTTGTCGCCGGGGTTGGTTTCGTTCTTCTCATCATGAACCTTGTACTTCTTGGTAGTGCGCAAGGTTTTCTTGTAAAGAGTGTGCTGATAGGATCGCTCCACAACCACTACGCAAGTCTTTTCCATCTTGCGTGATAAGACCTTCCCCACCCTGGTCTTTCTAATATTGCGTGTCGTCTCGCTCATGCCTTAGCCTCCTTCGCCGACTTGGTATTCTCCTTCTGGGTCATCAGGGTGAGGACTCTGGCAATGTCTTTTCTCACTGCTCTGATCCGCATGTTGTTTTCGAGTTGTCCCATTACCCTTTGAAACTTGAGGTTGAACAGCTCTTCCTTGAAATCGCTGTATTTCTGCTTAAGTTCATCGAAAGTAAGTTCCTTTAAAACATTTCCCTTCATTTTTTCATTCCCCCTGTCTTAATGCTCTTCTTTGGCCACGAATTTGGTCTTAATGGGCAGCTTGTGAGAAGCCAGCCGGAAAGCTTCTTTGGCTTCTCGCTCATCGCATCCGTCCACTTCGAAGAGGATTTTTCCGGGTTTGACCACTGCCACCCAGAATTCCGGAGAACCCTTGCCGTTCCCCATACGCGTTTCAGCTGGTTTCTTAGTTACCGATTTATGGGGGAAAATCCTGATCCACATCTTGCCGTGTTTTTTCATGGCGCGGTTGATCGCCACACGGGCTGCCTCAATCTGGCGGCTGGTGATCCAGGAGGGTTCCAGAGCGGAGATTCCGAATGCTCCGTAAACGACCTCGTTCCCCCGGTTGGCTACACCTTTCATGGTACCCCGCTGAACTCTTCTATATTTTACTCTTTTTGGCATCAACATAATTTCCTCCTCTGCTTATTCAGCGGCTATCATTTCTTCGCCGAGATTGCTGTCAGCTTGATCCGAACTCTCGATGTCACCGCGGTATACCCACACTTTCACACCGATCACTCCATATTTTGTGACGGCCTTGGCAAGGGCGAAATCCACATCAGCCTTCAGAGTGTGAAGCGGTACCCGACCATGCAGGTACCATTCCCTGCGGGCAATTTCTGCTCCGCCAAGACGACCGCTGACCATTATCTTCATGCCTGGAATTCCAATCTCGCTGGCCCGTTCCAGCATTTTCTTCATGGCTCTTCTAAAGGAAACCCTCCGCTCCAGCTGAGCGGCAATGGATTCTGCCACCAGTGTAGCTTCTTTGAGTGGTTCCTTGACTTCGCGGATATTTATAAAAACCTCACGGTTAATAAGTTCCTGCAGTTTCTTTTTCATCTCAGTGACTTCCTTGCCGCTCTTGCCGATCACAATTCCGACTTTGGAGCTTGAGATGGTCACTTTGATTCTTTGTTCCGACGGCCTTTCGATCTGAATTTTGCTGATATCGCCATTCGGTACTTTACCCATGATGTACTTGCGGATCTTCAGATCCTCATGCAGCCAGCCGGCGAACTGCTTCCTGGTTCCGAACCATCTGGAATTCCAGTCCCGGTTTATGCCCAATCGCATTCCGATAGGATTAACTTTCTGTCCCACTGGTTGCCTCCTTTCTGGGAGAATTTGTGGATTTCTTGGCCGCAGCCTTAGGTGTTTTCTTGATTGCCGGTTTTTGGGCCGCCGGTTTCTTAGTGGCTGGTTTCTTGACAGTGGTCTTTTTCACGGCTTTTGCTGCTGACTTCTCGCCTTTTTCTGTCTTTTTCCCTGATTCATTCGGAGCCTCAGCCTTCGTCACTTTTTCATCAAGTTCCCGCAGGACTACAGTTGTATGCGAAGTGCGCTTCAGAATTGGATTGGCGCGTCCCATGGACCGTGAAAGAACTCTCTTCCATGTCGCCCCCTGTCCTACCTGGATATTGTCGACATACAGCCTGTCGACATCCATGCCGTGGTTATTTTCGGCGTTTGCTACTGCACTTTTCAGCAGTTTCTTCAAGATTCTGGCTGCCTTCCTAGGCGTATATTTCAGAATTTTAAAGGCTGATTCCACGTCCTTGCCACGGATCAAATCTGCAGTGAGGCGCATCTTTCTGGGAGTGATCCTCACCGACTTTACACACGCTCTGGATTCTTTTCTCTCCTCCATCATGTCCTCCTCACTTCAGTGCGATGGTTCGTTCTGTCTTGTTCCCATGGCCTTTGAAAAATCTGGTGGGAGCGAACTCTCCAAGCCTGTGCCCGACCATGTTTTCCGTTATGTAGATGGGAATATGCTTCTTTCCGTTGTAAACTGCGATCGTGTGTCCAACCATCTCCGGCGAGATCTGAGATGCCCTGGACCAGGTCTTGATCGGCTTTTTGTCTCCCTTGGCGTTCATCTCGTTGACTTTCTTCACGAGGGCCGGGAGTATGTAAGGTCCTTTTTTCAGCGATCTGCTCATGCGGGGTCCTCCTTTACCGTTTCCGCTGGGAAATGATGTATTTATCGGACTGGGTGTTTTTCCGTGTCTTGTAACCCTTGGCGGGCTGTCCCCAGGGAGAAGTCGGATGACGGTGGGAGTTTGAACGTCCTTCACCGCCGCCATGGGGGTGGTCGCATGGGTTCATGGTGCATCCGCGGACCGTGGGTCTGATACCAAGCCATCTGGTGCGTCCGGCTTTACCGATAGTCTGGTTGGAATGGTCAATATTTCCGACCTGCCCGATTGTCACCATGCATTCCTTGCGGATTGCCCTGATTTCACCGGACTGCAGCTTGACATGGAAATAGTTGCCCTCAGTGCCGACGATCTGGGCGCTGGAACCGGCTGAACGGGCAATCTGGCCGCCCTTGCCGGGTTTAAGTTCAACATTGTGGACAATCGTCCCGATCGGTACTTTGGAAACTGGACAGGCATTCCCTATCGACACTTCAACTTCATCCTTGGATGAAAGAACTTTGTCACCTGTCCTCAGATCTTTGGGGGCGATGATGTAACGTTTCTCGCCGTCATGGTACTGCAAAAGCGCGATGTTGGCGGAGCGATTCGGATCATACTCAATTCCAAGTACAACTGCAGGAACTCCATATTTATCCCTCAGAAAATCAATTTCCCGGTAGCGCTTTTTATGGCCTGCACCCTGGTGCCTGACTGTGACACGTCCCAGGTTGTTCCTGCCGGCCGGTTCTTTCCTGCCGTGTGTCAGTTTTTTTTCCGGACTGAGCTTGTCTATTTCCTCAAAGGTGGAAATCGTCATGAATCGGCGGCCCGGAGTGATTGGTTTAAATCCTTTAATTCCCATATTTCCTCCTCAGTTATACGCCTTCAAACATGGGGATGTTTTCCCCGGTTTTGATGGTCACGATAGCTTTTTTAAAATCCGGCCGTTTTCCTTCAAATCTGCCCAGCCGTTTGGGTTTGCCTTCATAATTCTGTGTCCGGACCGAGACCACATGTACCTTGAAGAGCTGTTCCACCGCTTTGCGGATCTGGATTTTGTTGGCGCTGGGATGGACGATAAAGCTGTAATGCTGTTCTTCCATTCCCTGGACGCTCTTCTCGCTCATGATCGGTTCCAGCAGGATATCTCGGGATTCCATCATACGAATTCCTCCTCGATTTTCTTCAGCGCTTCTCTGGTGACAATGAATTTCTCGTGTTTGAGCATTTCATAGACATTCAGATTTTCGACCTGACGCACTGCTATGCCGGGCAGGTTTCTGAACGACAGTTGTGTGTTTTTATTGTTATTGTCCAGGATTACGAGTGCGGTCCTGTGTTCAGCCACATTCACCAGAAGCTTGACTGCACTTTTGGTTTTCGGGGCTTCGAAATCCAATTGGTCGATTACCACTAAGTTCTGGTCCTGGACCTTGGAGGCAAGTGCAGAAGCCAATGCCAGCTTCTTAACCTTCTTGTTCATCTGCATGAAAAAATCTCGCGGCCGCGGTCCGAAGGTGATACCGCCTTTTCTCCAAAGCGGTGATCGGATGCTTCCGACCCTCGCACGGCCCGTGCCTTTCTGCCGCCATGGTTTGCATCCACCGCCCGAAACTTCACCCTTGGTTTTAGTGCAGGAATTTCCCTGTCTCTGGTTGTGAAGATAAGAAACAACAGCCTGATGCAGGGCTATTCTGTGCGGTTTCATCCCGTAGATTTCATTCGTCAATTCCAGGCTGTCGACCTGTTTTCCTTCTTTATCGTAAACGTTTACTTTAAGCATTTTTCCTCCTCAGACCTTCACGCTCGGGTCTTTGACATAGAGCACGGTGCCATTGTAGCCGGGTACAGCACCTTTCAGGATCAGAAGATGATTCTCTTTATCCACCTTCATAACCTTAACATTTTTCACAGTGACCCTTACGTTGCCGTATTGCCCAGGGAGATGGTGTCCCTTGTAAACACGGCCGGGGCAGGTGTTGCTTCCCATGGATCCGCATTCCCTGTGGGTTTTGACGCCGTGAGAAGCGCGGTTTCCATGATGTCCGAATCTGCGCATGCCGCCAGCATAACCGCGTCCTTTTGTCACACCGATGACATCCACAATGTCGTTCGGATTGAAAATGCTGACATCAAGCACCTGCGCAGCTTCCAGCTTCAAATCACCTTCATAGCGGAATTCCTTGAGGTATCGCATCGGCTTGACTCCGACTTTCTTAAAATGCCCTGCTACAGGCATTGTAGGTACGACCTGCCGCTTCACTTTGCTGCCGGCTTTCTTGACTTCCTTCGTCTTCAGTTTGAGCTCTTCAAAACCGAGCTGCACAGCTGTATATCCTTCCTTGTCCATACCTTTCTGCTGAATCACTGTGCATGGACCGGCATTCACAACGGTCACAGAGACCACATCGCCGTTTTCCTGAAAGATCTGCGTCATTCCTATTTTTTTCCCGATCAACCCTTTCATATGCCCTCCAATTACAGCTTGATCTCGACGTAAACGCCTGAAGGCAGGTCAATCCTGGTCAGGGAGTCAACCGCGCTCTGGTCGCCGACGATGTCAATTAATCTTTTGTGAATTCTCATCTCGAACTGTTCTCTGGAGTCCTTGTCGGAATGAGGCGACCTAAGGACGCAATACTTCCTGATTTCAGTCGGAAGCGGAACCGGGCCGACAATCTTAGCATTGTTGCTCTTGACTGCTTCCACAAGCTTCTGCACGGAATTGTCCAGGATCTTGTGATCGTAGGCCTTCAGGTAGATTCTGATTTTCTGCTGTCTTGCCATTAATCTTCCCCCTTATATTATTCAACTATTGAAACCACGACACCGGCGCCCACGGTCCTGCCGCCTTCGCGAATCGCGAAGCGCAGTTCCTTTTCCATGGCGATCGGGGTGATCAATTTTACTTCGATGCTGATGTTGTCGCCCG
>JAQTZZ010000041.1 GCA_028687545.1 Candidatus Wallbacteria bacterium | reverse complement strand
CGATCTCTCCGACAGGCTGGCTGTATTGTTCAGCCATGAAATCCTGCCTGACATCATCCTGTCCCTGAATTACAGGAACAGCACCCTGGCCAGGCAGGATAAGGTCCAGCACTGGCAGCAGGCCGGACTGGAAACTTATCTTTCCAGGGATACTTCCCTGCTGCTGGAAGCAGAGCGTTCAGCAGAATACAGCAACCTCGACGAGCTGCTTGTCAATGTCGGGCTGAGGATGCTGATCTCCCACCACACGATCACTTCCCTCCTGAATCTCTATGCCTATGACCTGAACCAGGTCTATTCGCAGACTGTGCTCGGCCTGGGCATCGAATTCACGTTCTGAAACCCAAACATCACTAAACTCTCGTCATTTGTAACAAAGATGTTACTTGTCCGAGCCGGTATTAACGAATATAATAAAATAATTATATGATTCCGGAGGCAGGTGTGCGGAAAATAATGATTCTGGCTTTGGTTTCTATTTCATTCTTTTGCAGTTACTCTGAGTCATGTTTAAGCCCCCCCCAACCTGATATGGCTCAGGAAGTCGAAACCAGCATCCAACCTGACCTGGAAACCCTGAAAAGCCTGATCAATGCTTCGTTGTGGACCCTGCACCTTTCCCAGGTTCTTGGGCAGACAGATGGGTCTGCCCCTACAAATATTGAATCGGGATCTGGCCGAGCCAGCAAAGCCTACCCTAAATCAGACCTGACCCCATCCACAGCCGGTTCCGGTGCCTGTGCCGTTCCCAAATCCGCTACCCAAGCCACGGCCTGGCACCGTAATCAAGCGACACAAGAATCCATCGAGCAGGTCTATGCCTCTTCCCTGGACGAAAACAGCAGGAAATCGGCAAAAATAGCTGATTCGATAGTGAATGAGCTGGTCCTGGGCAATGGCTCTCCTTTTCGTGAATTCTCGTTTTTCTTTCACAAATCCGATTCAAATGCTAAAAAAGGATTTGGCGTTCTGGCCGGAAAAATCGAAGAAAAAATTCTGAATCTTCCCTCAACTCATTTTCTTTCTCAATGTCTTGCTGAAATCAAGAAAATCATCACAGAATCCCAGAATTCCCAGGTGAGTTTTGATAGATACAAGATCACTATTCAGGAAATGATTGATAAATATGGCCTGCTGATCGTGTCCATGCACGCCCAGACTCTCGGAGAGCTGCTCAATAGCGGCGATCAGGCTGAATTCAAAAAGCAGAAAGCATTCATAGACAAAGCCTTTCTCGTCTATGCAGAACTGCAGAATGTCTATGGAACCGGAAAAGCAGAGACTCCGGCAGACGTCTATGGCAAGGCAGTGAAAGCATATAAAGCAAAGAGTTATTCAGAAGCAATCAACCTTTTCAATCAGGTCATTTCCATGGATTCTACGTACGCCTCGCAAAACGGATGCTATTGGTACATAGGCATCTGTTACAGGGACTGGAGTTCACCGGACCAGGCTGTGAACAGCTTCAAGGACAGCATCAGATATGACGTCACCAAGCCGTACAAGAGGGAATCCTTTTATGAAGGTGTGACCATCTATCTCAACATTCAAACTGATGCCTCATATACTAAAGCGATCGCCTATCTCAAGGATGTGTATGCCATGCCACCTCCGGACGATTACATCAGTCAGAGCGTCTGGTGCGAGATGGGGCGTTTTTGCATGCGGGTTGACGAATTTCTTCCAGACCTGCTTCTCCCCAGGAGGGCGGAATATTTCAAAGAAGGCGTGGATGCTTACTGCCATCAGCTCGACTATTACAAGCCTGTCGCAGATCTTGAGGAATGGAAAAAACCTGATAACACCCAAGTGCAACTAGGGAATGCCTATTACAGGCTGGCAAAGGTCCCGCTATCCGGGATCAGCGCTGTGGACCAGGAACTTTATCTCAACAAAGCGATCGAGATTTACAGAAAAAACATCGTGGAATATCCGAAACCCCCAAGCGCCACCTCTGGAGCCATTACCACAGAAACTGTGCGCTCATACATAGCCGACTCGTTCAAATGCCTGGGGGATATTTCGGACTTGTCCAGGGAAAAGCGGATTTCTTATTATGAACAGGGAGGTGAAGAATATCTTAAGATGACCGGTGATTATCCAGATAGTGTTTATGCCCCTAAATATTACTGGGGTGCTGGTGATATTTATAGTATGTCCATTCAATCTGTTCTGGATAAGTTCGAAGACAAGGACAAATTCAGCCTCAAGGCAATCACTGCTTATAAAGATTCACTGATAAAATATCCGGACTATAGCTCCAATGACGCGATTCTCATCTCATTAGCCAGATGCTATGACAATCTGGGTAACAACTATGGAAACAATGGAATGCCCTACAGACGCGAATATCTGCTTCAGGCAGTAGACACCTATGACCGGTATATCAGCGGATACCCGGCAGGCGGACAGCTACTGCAGTGCATCTCCCAGGCAGCCTTTGACCTGCGCTATGTGGCGCTAACATATCAAAACGAGAAGGACATGGTCAATGCAGAAAAATACTACCTGTCAGGCATTGATCACTGGAAAAAGATCCTGGCCATGGCAGGCATCAATGACAGGTACAAAATACAGGCCCAGTACCGCATCGGAGAGAATTACAAACTTCTCTCCGATGCGTTCAGGAAAATCACGCATGACAGCGAAAACCAGCGCAAATACGGCCAGCTCGGAATTGACGAACTGACCAAGGTCTTTGATTACAGCACCTCAATCTATGGTTCCTCCACTTTCCGCTCCAGCAGCCTGCGATATTGCGGGGAGATTTACCTGTGGCTTGAAGAATACGCCACAGCAATCACATATTTTGACAGGGGTATCGTTGAGTACCCGAAATCCGCTGATTTTCCTTATTATCATCTGGGCAAAGGCGACGCTCTTTACGGCCTGAAGTCCTACACAGAAGCAGAAGACTGGTACAATAAAGTGCTAGGGCTTGATGTTTCAAGCTCATTCAAGCCATATTTCAATTGCCGGGCAGAACTCGGCCTGGGCAAATGCGAACTTGCCTTGAACAAGATCCAGACAGCTCATCAACACCTTGCTGAAGCTGTGAGAGTATACTGCATCGGAGTCACTATTGAGGACGGTGATGATTATGCCCTGGAAGCGAAAGACCTGATCGTAAAAAAGATACTTCGAGTGATCATAGACCCAATGACAGACACCATCGCCCAAGGCGAGCCTGTAAACTTCACTGCAAAACTTGTTTACATGGACGATGACTCTCATGAAGCCCAGGTGCCTGCCTCAGCTATCAAGGAATGGAAATGGGAAGAAAGCGGCAATGAAGGCGACGGCCACATCTTCGCTTCCACTGAAACCAACACAGCCACCTATACCGGCGGCACGGGCGATTTTCAGGACACGATCCTGACAGCCAAATGCAGACTGAATGCTGGAATCTTCGGCACGAGATCAGTAACACCTGAAATCTGGGTGGAGGGAGACAACCAGGTGCCGATTTGTCTGGTGAATGAGGATGGGAAGAGGATCAAGTTTGCACCAGTGTTTATTAACCACTCTGCAAAAGGAATGGGGCTTCCACCGAACTACGGAGCTCCTGTAAAAACAACACTTAAATTTGCCACTGATTACTCAGATGATGCTACTGATGAAATAATATTGATACCATGGAATCCAAATGCAACTGAGGAAATCAGATTGTCATTCACAGAAACTTCCCCGAGCAGCCGTCATTTTGTCAATGAAGCTGGAACATTGGAGCTTGAAGTGTTGAGCCCATCTCCCGATGATCGGTTTTCCGGAAAAAAACCTGGTGAAGAGTTGCTGAATGGAAATTTAATCGCTTTCGGAGAAAAAATACCATTAAAATTGCCGCTCTGGCTTGGACCGGGCATCGGCTCTGATAAAGTTTCGAAGAGTGTAAAATATGAAGCTTCCAATTCTTTCATTGATTTCAGCAATGCCGCAGACCTGGACCAAACCCAGTTTATGAATGACAATACAATTTTTCAGATTGAAGTGACATCGCCAGTTGAAGAAGGTGACAGTATCAGCCTCAGGTTTAAAACAAATGTATATGACTCTGATGAAGTGATATGCGATCGAATCAGCAAGAGTAAGTTCAGGTCCGGAAAATTACTTTTGGCCAGTGACAGTCACCCGAGCGATCAAAGCAGCATTAAAGGTGGCATGATTGTTCCAGTAAAAACCGGCGACGAGAGTAGAATGAATCTGCTGGAGCTGATTTTCGGGCAGAAAATCAGGAGAATTCTGATCAAGCTTCCTACATTGCTCGTGTGTGCATACAATCCTAACATTGTAGAAGCGGATTTTATCAATAATGCAATAAACTTAGTGTATTTTGAATCAATTTTCGGCCAGATTTTTACTTCCAAGGAAGGGATCTGGAGCGCTCAGATCAAGCTGTTAGAGAATGAACTCAGGAAAACAAACAATGTGACGGTATGCTATACGCCCACACCAGCGCAATTCAAAGATGCCTCATTAAGAAACTATCTTTCGTTGAAAGATTTTGACAAGATCATCATCGCTGGTCATGGTTATGGTACGATAGCAGGAATTGCAATGTATCCAGATGAAAGAATCTATGATACATATTGGAGTTATCGGGATTGTTACCTTGCTCCCAAGGAAGTAAAACCAAATTTAGGTAATAATCATCCTAGGGTTGTAATTCTGTCAGCCTGCTGGTCTGCTAAAGGCATACATGGTCTCGACAATGCCTCGAGCTGGATCAATGCTTTCAACAACCCGGATGTCTTTGTTGGAAGTGATGGAGAACTGAATGCGTTAGATGCGGAAGAAGTTTTTACCCAGCTGTTCAAGCTGGCGAATCAGAATTGGATAGATCACAACAAAGGGATGCTGTTTTCTGAATTGTTAGATTTGTCAATATTAACCGAATGGCCTTCTCTAATTGATTGTCCATTAGTGAGAATAGGCGATTGCCTGATACCTTACTGAGTACTTATGGAAAATAACACCAAGAGTTATCTTCGAAGTTATCTGATAAAATCTGTTATAGGGATTGTCTGTTTGGTAGCAATCACTGAATTTCTATTTAGATCCTGCTGCAATGTGATGCAATGCGGACAACTGCGTTATGAGTTTGACGGCAAGTTAGATGAATTCAATCGCGACTGGGGTTATATCCCGTCCTCCATGCTGATCCTGAAGTACCTTCCTGAGTTAATACATCACACCGGTCCCAACTGCCCGCAAAATGGAGAATATAGTCTTTACAATAGCAAAGACTGTTTTTTTTGCAGATGCAGTGTCCATGGAATTCCCTACTTTAAAAAGCCACGGAGATACATTGAATTGATAAATAATCCGTCACTGCTGGACAGGCTTACCTATTGGGAAATGACCCCTGAACTTCACTTTAAATACCCGATTCCAGACGAAAACAGCCTGGTGATTTCAAGCTCAGAGATCAACCAAGAGGACCGTTATTCGCGAACGCCTTTGATGCTCTCGATAATTTACGGGAAAACCGATTTAAGTCTCCGGCTTTTGAATCTGGGTGCAGATGTAAACTGTACGGACATTCATGGGCGGACAGCACTTTTCTTTGCTGCCAGGGAAAAACAACTTGCTGTTGTGAGAAAGCTGCTGGAAAAGGGGGCAGATGTAAAATACGCTGACCATTACCATAACGGGGCTTACACTCCCCTGGTGATGGCCGCAGGCGACTGGAGGATTGGAAAAGAGCTTTGGATAAGAAAGGATGCAGCAATTCCGGATGAGATCCAAGCATATCAAAAATCCATTGAAGCGAGCAATGAATTCGTTGAACTTGTTTCGGATCTGGTGCAGGCCGGTGCTGATGTGAACGCAACAGGCGGAAATGGAAATGCTCTGTTTTATGCCTGTTACTTCGGACATTTCAAGACAGCCGATTTTCTCATCGAACACGGCGCGTCTATCGAAGCGGCGGATAAATTGTACTCAGTTAACATTTCACCAATAGATAACTTGCCATACTGCAAGAATTACGAATATACACAAATCTGGTTTCCCCCTGGAGCGACACTTGTGCAGATCAAGGATTATCTAAGGGAAAAGCATGGCAGGAAATAGGAATTTTGCAACTGGCGATGGCCGATCAAAAGAAAAAGAGACACCAAACAAGAGAGAAACGAGATAATCTTCCCCACGAAATTTCGACACTTTGCTGTTACCTGACAAATTGGAATTGACTGCCGGAGCGAAAAACAGCCTGGCTCTGCTTGCGACTTTATTGTATCCTCTCCCCTGATTCTGATATAATTCATCAGCGCCTCTAACAAAATGACTGATAAGGATTCAGCGCTGAAAATCATTTTGAAAGAGGCTCAGAAAAAATCCGGGGTACTAAATATGACAGGCTCAGAAATCAGGGAAAAATTCCTGAAATTTTTCGAGGAAAAAAAGCACCTTAGAGTCAAAAGTTCTTCGCTGATCCCGCAGGGCGACAAGACCCTGCTCTTCACCAATGCCGGCATGGTGCAGTTCAAATCAGTGTTTACAGGCGAAGAAAAGCGTGAATCCAGGAGGGCTGCCTCAAGCCAGAAATGCGTGCGTGCGGGCGGCAAGCACAATGACCTGGAGAGCGTGGGCATCACTGCCAGGCATCATACATTTTTCGAAATGCTCGGCAATTTCAGCTTCGGCGATTATTTCAAGGAAGACGCGATTGCCTGGGCCTGGGAACTTCTGACCGGGGTTTACGGGTTGCCTAAGGATAAGCTCTGGATCACGGTTTTCCGCGAAGACGACGAAGCTGCTTCAATCTGGGAGCAGAAAATCGGGGTCAGGCCTGAGCGGATAGTGCGCATGGATGAGTTGGATAATTTCTGGAGCATGGGCGACACAGGTCCCTGCGGACCATGCTCGGAAATACACATCGACCAGGGAAGCGGTGTGGGCTGCGGAAAACCCGGCTGCGATATCCACTGCGGCTGCGACAGATTCCTGGAAATCTGGAACCTGGTCTTCATGCAGTTCGATAAAAAAGAAAACGGAGAAATGACAAAGCTTCCCAAGCCTTCAATTGACACAGGCATGGGTCTGGAACGCTTGACTGCCGTGATCCAGGGCAAGCACAGCAATTATGAGACTGACCTGATTTTTCCGATCATCGAGCGGATCTCAAAAGATTCAGGCGCAGTGTACGGGTCAGACCTCAAAAAAGACACAGCCATGAGAGTACTGGCGGATCACATCAGGGCCATGTCCTTCCTGATCTGCGACGGCGTGCTTCCCTCCAACGAAGGCCGTGGATACGTCCTGCGCCGGATCATGCGCCGTGCCAAGCGCTATCAGGAACGGCTGGAAATCGAAGGCGAGTATCTCTATCAGCTGTTCCCTGAAGTGATCAGGATCATGAAAGACGCCTATCCTGAGCTGATAGAAAAGATAGAGCTGATTTCCAAGATCATCAGGCTGGAAGAGGAGAAATTTGCCCTGACTCTCCGGAAGGGCCGCAGCATGATCGAGGAACTGATCGCAAAACTCAAGGCTGAAAACCAGTCCGTACTGCCTGGTTTTGATGCCTTCAAGCTGTACGATACATTCGGCTTCCCGCTGGAAATGAGCAAGGATATTTTCGCAGAAGCAGGCTTTGCGATCGACGAACCAGGATTCAACGAATGGATGGAAAAACAGAAAACAATGGGCCAGGCTTCCTGGAAAAAAGACGAGGCTCTGAAGGAATACCAGGAATGGGCCGTGAAACACAAGCCCACCGAATTTCTCGGCTATGATGAGACATCCTCAGACAGCTCAGCCATACTGGATTTTGACGATCAGGTGCTGCTGCTCGACCGCACTCCTTTTTATGCCGAATCAGGCGGCCAGACAGGAGACACAGGCACAATCGAGGCTGAAAATTTCCGCTGCATAATTACTGACACCAGGAAATCAGGCAGTGTTTACCTGCATTTTTATGAAACAGAGTCAGGCTCCCCAGTGAAGAACGCCAAAGTCAAAGCCCTGGTGGATGAACCAAGACGGGCTGCCATCAGATTCAATCATTCCGCAACGCACATGCTGCAGGCCGCGCTGCGACAAGTCCTGGGCTCCCATGTCCAGCAGACAGGCTCTTTTGTGGATGACGAGAAGCTGCGCTTCGACTTCAAGCATTTCGCTCCCCTCACTTTGTCTGAAATCCGGAAGACCGAAGAAATCGTGAATCGTAAAATCTGGGAAATGTTGAATGTCACTACCATGGCAAAAAGTCTGCACGAAGCTAAAAGCGAAGGAGCGCTGGCTTTTTTCGAAGAGAAGTACGGCCAGGTGGTGCGGGTAGTAAAAATGGGGGACTTCTCTACAGAGCTGTGCGGTGGAACTCATGTGCACAACTCAGGAGAAATCGGCTTGTTCAAAATCATCTCTGAGACTGGAATCGCTGCTTCCATGCGCAGGATCGAAGCTGTAACGCATGAACGCGCCCTGAAAATTTTCAAGGATCACGAACACCTTCTCTCTGATCTCTGCTCAACAGTGAAATCCCAGAACAGCGGGGAACTCCTGGAAAAAATCCAATCCCTTCAAACAGAAAAGAAGGATCTGGAGCGTAAAGTCGAAGAACTGAAGGCCAGGCTCGCCGGAGGCGACCTGGATTCAGTGATCAGCGGTTCACCGGAAGTTTCGGGTGCAAAGATAGTCGCAAAAAAATTCCAGGACCTGCAGGCTCAGGAACTGCGCAGCCTGGCCGACAGGATCATTGACCGTGTCAAGGGCATCGCCATTCTCGGATCCGACACTGAAGGCAAGGCGGCTCTGGTGGTGAAAGTTTCAAAGGAGCTGTCAGGCAAAGTCAAAGCCGGCGACCTGATCAGGGAAATCGCCAGGCTGGTCGACGGAACCGGCGGAGGAAAGCCGGACCTCGCTCAGGCAGGAGGGAAAAGTCCGGCGAAAATCCAGGCTGCCCTGGACCGCGGGATCGAAATCGCGAAGGAGCTCCTGAAATGAGGGTGATGGGTCTCGATTACGGCGAAGTCAGGGTCGGAGTCGCGATGTCGGATCCCATGCAGATCATCGCCTCGCCATTTGCAGTGCTGAAAAACGATGAGCAGCTGTTTCAGGGCCTCGAAAAAATCATCAAAGAGCAGGATGTGGGAATCATCGTGGTGGGCTGGCCTACCAACAGCAAGGATGAACCGACCAAGCAGACCAAAAAAATCTTTGATTTCATCAAAGTGCTGTCTCAGTTCGGGCTCCCTGTCGAACGCGTGGATGAGGATTTCACCACCATGGATGCAGAACATTTCATGCTGGAGGCCGAATTTGCCAGAAAAAAAAGGAAACAGAACAAGGACAAGATTGCTGCCTCGCTGATTCTTCAGTTTTATCTCAACTCCAGGATATGAGCGGAAAAATCGAACTGCTTTTACCGGCCGGAGATCCAGAAAAATTCAAAGTCGGGCTTGCCTATGGCGGTGATGCTTTTTACGCCGGAGGCGAGCATTTCAGCCTGCGCAACGCCTGCCGGAACTTCACCCCTAAAGAACTGGAGTCATCAATCAGGCTGGCTCATGAATCAGGCCGGAAGTTCTACCTGGCTTTGAATATTTTTCCCAGATGCGGAGATTTTCCAGCTCTGAAAAAATATCTTCGAAAAATCAGCAAGCTGCCGCTGGATGCCCTGATAGTTTCGGATCTGGGAATCATCGAACTCCTGGCCGAACTGAAAATCGGGATCCCGCTGCACATTTCCACCCAGGCAAATATACTCAACCATTATGCAGTGGCATTTCTGAACAGGATCCCTGTCAAAAGGATTATCCTCGCGAGAGAACTCTCCAGAGCGGAAATCTCGCTGATCCGGAAAAAACATCGAAATGTGGAGCTGGAGATTTTCGTACACGGAGCGATGTGCGTCAGCTATTCAGGCCGCTGCCTGCTCAGCCTCTATTTTAACAAAAGGGACGCGAATAAAGGAGACTGTTCCCATCCCTGCCGCTGGAAATACCAGCTCCAGGAAGAAAAAAGACCCGGAGTATACCTGCCGATCAGCGAAGAAGATTCAGGCAGTCTGATATTCAATTCCAGAGACCTCTGCCTGATCGGTCATCTTCCGGAAATCATCAGCCTAGGCATCGACAGCGTCAAGATCGAGGGGCGCGTGAAATCCGAGTATTATCTGGCAGTTGTCGGCAGAACTTACCGTGAAGCTATTGATTCATGCTACAGCGGGAAAAAATTCACACTCAGAAAAGAGTGGCTTCACGAACTGGCGAGCGTTTCCCACAGGGAGTATACAACCGGCTTTTTCACCGGACTGCCTGCAGATGTAATGAGGAAGCAATCCGCCTACCTTAGAAACTGCCAGGTGGTCGGCAAAATTCTCTCCTGCAATGCGGGAAGAAGCAAAATTCATGTAAAAAACAACCTGTACTCAGGCGATTCAGTGGAGGTGTTTTCCCCTGAAGGGGTGTTCCCTGAAAGTATCCGTGAACTGCGTTCTGGAAACCATAAAATCTCAAAAGCCACCAATGAAATGATCGTCAACTGCGCCTTATCCAGAGAATACTCCTGGGGCAGTTTCCTGAGAAAGAGGGAAAAATGACTCTGCATGAAATTTTCATTCTCTCCCCTACCCAGAAAAACAACGAACTGATCTATGCTCTCGAAGGCCTTGACAACTTGGTTTCAGTGCGGACAGTTTCCCAAAATCCCAGGATCATCAAACTCTCCTGCTTCGAGGAATCTGAATTCCGTTCAATGCTAAGCAATCTATCCGGAAAATACCATTTTTATGAGGTGCAGATGGATGAAAAAAAACTGTTGTCAGGCAATGAAGCCGTAGCCAGGGGAGCCTATGAAGCAGGCTGCAGGTTTGCGACCTCCTATCCAGGCACGCCTTCCACCGAGATTCTGGAAACAGTGCTCCGCGAATACAGCGGGATCAATGCCCAGTGGGCGACCAATGAAAAGGTGGCTCTGGAAGTCGGTTACGGAGCCTGCCTCGCCGGAGCCAGGACTCTGGTCACCATGAAGCAGGTCGGACTGAACGTAGCAGCCGATCCGTTCTTCACCATTTCCTACACCGGTGTGAACGGGGGGCTCGTGATCGTAAGCGCTGACGAGCCGGGAGTACACAGTTCGCAGAATGAACAGGACAACCGGAATTATGCGAAATTCGCCAAAATTCCCATGCTGGAGCCCTCAGACAGCCAGGAAGCACTGGAATTCACGAAATACGGATTCGCTCTAAGCGAGGAGTTTGATACGCCGGTGCTCCTGCGCCTCACTACGAGAATCTGCCACGGCCACAGCGTGGTTTATCCGGGAAAAATGCAGGACCCGACCCTGAAAGAATATAAAAAAGACTGGCGCAAGCGCGCAATGGTACCTGCCAATGCCCTCGCCAGGCACCCTGAAGTGGAAAAGAGGCTTTGCAACCTCAAGCAAGCCTCGGAAAGTTCCCCTCTCAACGACATCACCTGGAAATCATCAGACGTGGGAATCATTACTTCAGGTGTGGCTTATTTCCATGCCCTGGAAGCTTTCCCGCAGTATTCGATCCTGAAGCTCGGATTTTCCTATCCCCTCCCTGAAGCGAAAATCAAGGATTTCACGTCAAAGGTGAAACAGGTTTATCTGATCGAAGAGAACGACCCCTTCCTCGAGGAACAGGTGAGAGCACTTTGTCCTTCAGTAGAAATCCACGGAAAAGACCTGCTCCCGGTCGTGGGGGAACTTACTCCGGAAACGATCCGGGTCGCATTCAAGGGAAAGACAGGCATCAAAAAAGGCCTGGCCCAGGACGCGCTCAGGCGTCTGCCTGTATTCTGCCCCGGATGTCCGCACAGGGGCAGTTTCTACCTCACCAAAAAATACGCCCGGGTGATCACCGGGGACATCGGCTGTTATGGCCTCGCAGCCCTGCCTCCTCTCGAATGCATGGACACAATCATCTGCATGGGAGCAAGTGTAGGCATGGCCGAAGGATTTTCAAAGGTCAGACCTCTGGAAAAAGTACTGGGCGTAATCGGGGATTCCACCTTCTATCATTCTGGCGTCACCGGACTTCTTGACATTTATTTCAACAGCGCCACCAGCAAGCTTGTGATCCTGGACAATTCAACCACTGCCATGACCGGTCATCAGCCGAATCCCGGTTCTCCTGTCAACAGCCGGGGTGAACCGAGAGGCATCAATCTGGAAGCTCTGGTCGGATCGATCGGGATCAACGTGAAATCACTGGATCCGCTGAGCCTCAAAGACAGCGCCAGGGAACTCGAGCAGATCATGAATTCGCAGTCTGGAGCTGTCGTGATCTTCAAGTCTCCCTGTATCCTGCTGCCTGAAGTGGCCAAGAACAAAAAAAGCCCTTTCCGGATCGACCAGGCCGCCTGCGTGAACTGCAAAGCCTGCCTGAAACTTCTCTGCCCCGCGCTTGAAGCCGCTGAAAAGCCTCTGATCAGGGAATTCATGTGCGCCGGCTGCGGGCTCTGCGCACAGGTCTGCCCCAAGTCAGCAATCTCGGGAGTAAAAGCTCAATAATATGTGAGGTGCATCATGAACGAGCTGAAAGCATATCAGATCATCATGGCAGGAGTGGGTGGCCAGGGACTTATGAAAGCTTCTGACCTGCTGGCCAGAGCTGCTTTTCATGCCGGATTCGATGTCAAGAAGTCTGAAGTGCACGGCCTGGCCCAGCGGGGCGGAAGCCTGCTCACCCAGATCAAGATCGGTCCTGTCGTCCATTCCCCGCTGATAGACCCGGGTTACGCTGATTTCCTGCTCGGTTTTGAAAAACTGGAAGCTTACAGGTATTGCGGTTACCTGAAACCGGGAGGCCTGCTGATTTACGACGACCTGGAAATCGTCCCGATCGGTTACAGACGCGATGAGTATCCTGCTCAACTTAAAAAATTCTTTGAAGTTCAGAATTTCAGATCCCAAGAGGTGCAGGCTCTTCTGGAAGCCCAGAAACTCGGCGACACACGCATCCAGAACGTGCTGCTCCTGAAAGCCCTGAATAGTGAAATAGCGATTCCCAGGGAAGCCTGGGAAAAATCCTTTAGGGAAAGTTTCAAGCCTGGAGTATGCGAAAAAAACTGGCAGATATTCCAAAAATAGAGAAATTCGGATTTATTTCCGATATAATTAGTATCATGATCAAGTGCCTGAAAAAAATCATCCTGCTCGCATTTCTGATCCAGTCAGTGGTTCTGCAGGCCAGTCCTGACGACACCAGACTTTTCGCGGCGATCAACGAGGAAAACTTCACTGAAGTCAAGCACTTGATTTCACTGGGTGCAGATCCGGAAGCAGTGGATAATCTGAACAACGGATACACGCCTCTGATCATGGCAGCAAGGCGCGGAAACAAGGATATCGTCGAATACCTGCTCGGGGACAAGGTGGAAGTTGAAGTGGGCACTAAGGATAAAAAAGGCTTGAGCCCGCTGATGCATGCCATAGTCTGCAAACAGACAAAGATCGTCAACATGCTCCTGGAAAAAAAGGCCAAGATCAATGATTCCGACGCTTCCCAGATTACACCGCTGATGCACGCCATCTATGTCGGACAGGTGGATCTGGCCAAAATGCTGATCGAAAAAGGGGCAGACGTAAACGCAAAGGACAAGAATGGAACCACTGCTCTGACTTATGCCGTAGCTCAGCAGAACGTGAGCGCGGTTCAGCTTCTTCTGGATAAAGGCGCGTATAAGTACTCTCTGGACAATTTCGGCAATGATCCCATGAAAATCGCTACGCAGCTAAAGAACGACACCATCATCAACCTGCTCAATCAGAAGAAAGAAACCATCACCCAGAAAGCGGATTACGTTAACTTTTATAAGATCAAGGAATAGGCTCAAGCCGCCGATACTTTGAGTTCATCATCCCACAGGGTTCAGCTAGAACTGACTTAAAAATCTCAGATCCGGATTCTGGAAGTACCTGATGTCATTGATGCCGTAACGCATCATTACCAGGCGATTCAGACCCAGCCCGAAGGCGAATCCGGAATAAATCTCAGGATCAATTTTCCCGTGTTTCAGCACATTAGGATGCACGAGTCCGCAGGGCAGCAGCTCCACCCAGCCCGACTGCTTGCAGACAGGACATCCGGAACCGCCGCAGATCAGGCAGTTTATATCCAGTTCGAATCCGGGTTCCACGAAGGGGAAGAATCCAGGTCTGAGCCTGACCTTTACATCGCGGCCGAACACGTGTCTGAGCAAGGTTTTCATGGTGTAGATCAGATGGGCGACTGAAATTCCCTTGTCCACCATCAGTCCTTCCACCTGGTAAAAAGTGTTTTCATGAGAAGCGTCTGTAGCTTCATATCTGAACACCCGGCCAGGGGCAATCACACGCAGGGGCGGCTTGAACTTTTCCATGGCCCGGACCTGCACGCAGGAGGTGTGGGTGCGCAGAAGTTTACCGTTTGAAAGCCAGAAAGTATCCTGCATGTCTCTGGCAGGATGGTCGAGAGGAATGTTCAGAGCCTGGAAATTATGCCAGTCGTCCTCAGCCCATGGTCCGTCCAGAATCATGAACCCCAGGGAAGAGAAAATATCTTCGATCTCATACTGAATGCGGCTGATGGGATGGAGGGTGCCCGAGCGTTTCGCAGGCAGCGGGACCGTGATGTCGGTCCATTCCCTGGCGAGCTTTTCTTCCAGAAGCCTGCCTGCCAGGCCGTTTTTCTTTTGATTGATGGCTTCAGACAGCCAGTCCTTCAGATCATTCAAGGCTTTGCCTGCCTCTTTCCTCGTTTCCACATCGAGAGCAGCGAGCGACTTGAGCGAAGCAGTAAGCTTGCCCTTCTTGCCGAGGTAACCTATCCGCAGGTTTTCCAGTTCTTCCGATGTCCCTGCAGTTGAAAGAGCCTTGTCTATCTCGTCGCGCAGAAGGTTGATTTGTTCCATACCGTACTCCATGAATTAGTGGACTTAATTAAACTCTAAAATTCTCTGGTGCTGCCCATTTACCTGGTACAGCTCACTAAATGTTAGTGTCAGGCTGGCAAAAAGTCAAGACAACGGGATTCAGACCTGAAAACATGTTATAATATCCGCATGTCTGAAAATCCTGTCAAACTCTGCCCGGGCTGCGCGAGAAGCTGCCAGTTTGAAGAAAACTTCTGCCCCACCTGCGGATATAAATTTCTGATAAAACCTCAGGAAAGCAATCCCGGCGATGCAGGACCGATGAATGTGCCTGTAGACTGCCACCGCAGGGTCAAGCAGACTGTTTATGCAGCCTGGGAACTTTTCAACAGCAATCTGGCGCAGATGCTGGCGATCTGCCTGCTGCTCACAGTAGCTGTCAGATTAATGCATTTAGAGAAAGTGAATTTCAATTATCCCCTGCTGAGGGCAAATGTTACTGAAGAAACTGGCACACAGGAAGTCCTGTACACTTCACCACCTGTTGCCAGCACTGAAGTCACCGGCCATTCCAAGCTGAAGATTTACTATTCAGGGAAAGAAAGTGGGGATTTCTTTTTTTCCACAGTCAAACCCGAATGGCTCAAGTTCGTCCTGCAGCCCTTGACTGGCTTCCTGCTCTTTCTACTGATGGAATTCCTGTTTCTTGGTACCTATTTTTCATCACTTACTGCCATCGCTGGAAAGACTGACGTTTTCCGCGCCTTTCTCAAGATTTTCAAACGACCATTCTTTTTTTTCAAGATAGTTGCGTCTAAATGGCTGTTAATGCTGCTGGCATGCGTTTCCTGCCTGGCTCTGTTCGCTCTGTCTGCAATCATCGATTCGGGATTGGGAGTTCTGGTTTCCTTAGTGCTGTACTTTTGGGTAATCATCCTGCTCTGGAGCAGACTGATCCTGGTTTATCCGCTGGCTGCAGACCGCTCTCTGGGTCCTCTCACAGCCATCAGGACTTCCTGGACCCTGACCAGGAATAAAACCTGGACAGTTGCCTTTTTTCTGATCAAGTCCTCACTGCTCCTCTATCTGATAACCTATATGAGCTACTTCAACAACATCACAGACATCTTCGAGAAAGTCTTCAAAGCACTGAAGGACTCTAATTTCAATGTGGGCATGGTTGCAGTGTTTACCACTGATTTCATGCAGACTCTGATTACCACAGCCACTACGCTTTTCCTGATCTGCATCATTACCCTGCTCTATCGGGACTGCGGCGGAACCGACCACAACCGTCCGATTCAGGAAGGTTTCCAGAGCAGCTCTCAGAAACAGGTTTAAATCCAGATCTTGTATTTTCAAGGATATCTCATTAAAATTACACCAGCCCTTTCAAGGAGAGGATCATGGTCAAAATCGCCATTGACGGACCTGCCGGTTCCGGAAAATCTACCATCGCCAAGCTGCTTGCCCGCGAGCTCGGATATCTGTACATAGACAGCGGGGCACTCTACCGTTCCCTGACCTGGCATTGTCTTGAGAAAAAAATAGACATGAATAATGACGAGGAGATTACCAGGCTGGGATTGAGCTGCCCTCTGAAACTGCTGCTGTCCGAAAAAGGTGAGCTCAACATCTTCGTGGGTGAGACCTGCGTCAACTCCCTGATCCGCCTGGACCGCGTCAGCAGGCATGTCTCACTGATCGCCAGGCTGTCGCCACTGCGGAAAAAGGTTGTCCAGCTTTTACGGGAATTTGATCATCCCAGAGGCATAGTCATGGACGGCCGCGACATCGGCACTGTCGTCTTCCCTGAAGCAGAGTACAAGTTTTTTCTCACAGCCGGCGCAGAGGAACGGGCCAAGCGCAGGGTGAATGAACTGAAGGAGCGCGGGGAGCAGGCGGATTTTGAAGACATCCTCAAATCCATCAGGGACCGCGACCGCATCGACAGCGAACGGGCCGATTCCCCCCTCAAAGCCGCCGAGGATGCGATCAGCGTGGACACGACTGCTCTGGGGATCGACGATGTAAGGGAAAAACTCGCAGGGATGGTTTTAAATGGACATCGGGGTTAAAATATGCAAATTCTGGCTGGACATACTTCTGTTCGCCTTCATGGTCAGTGTAATTCCATCCTTCAAGGAAAAAAAAATCCCGGCAAACGGTCTGCTGCTCGCTTCGAACCATTTCAGCAACCTTGACCCTCCCCTGATCTTTTACACTTACCCGGAAATGGTTTCCATAGTTTCCAAGAAAGAAATATTAGATCTGCCGTTCATCGGCTGGCTTTTCAGGGATCTGGGCACGATCCGCATCAACCGCCAGGCCTTTGGTCAGTCCACGCTTAAAGCCATCACTGAAAGGCTAGCGGAACGGAATGTTCTGCTTTTTCCGGAAGGGACACGCAGCCTCGACGGGGAGATCAAGAACGGCAAGCCCGGCTTTGGTTACCTGGTTCAGAAACTTCGGATCCCGGTAATGCCCCTGTATATTGATTCGTTTTCGATACTTCCCAAAAAACACTTTCTCCCGGCGCCTGGAACAGTGAAAATCAATTTCGGAAAAATCTTAACTTTTGAAGAAATCTCTGCTAAAATAGGTTGCCGTGATGAAAAGGAGTCCTATCAGGAGATTACTCACCTGATTATGGAGGAAATCAGAAATCTCAGGGATGAATCCAAAAGTAACTCTGATGGAGGTGGAAAACTGAACTGATAAAAAATGATTTAGATCTCTAAAAGGCGGAAATGGGAACAAAATTTAGGAGACAATATGGACAAGAAGATGAAAATGGAAGAATTAGAAATGGAAAAAGAAGAAAACAACAAGGAAAACATCAAAGGTGGAAAAAAAGAAGGTGAAGAAATCTACGAAGATTATATGGCCAATCTTAACACGCTCAATAAAGGAGCGATTGTTAAGGGGCGGATTTCCAACATCAACGGCAATGAAGTGTTCGTTGATATCGGATACAAGTCAGAAGGCATAATCTCTGCCGATGACTTTAAAGAAGACATTGGATCACTTAAGGAAGGCAATGAAGTCGAAGTAATGATCGTCAGCCTGGACGGTTACGGAGGCTATCCGATTCTTTCCAAATCCAAGGCTGACCAGCAGCGGATCTGGAACAAGATTTATGATTCCTACGAAAATGGTGCTGAAGTCGCCTGCAGGCTCTCGGCGAAAGTCAAAGGCGGATATGAAGTTTACCTCGATGGTGTAATCAAGGCTTTCATGCCGCTTTCCCAGCTGAATCAGGAATGCAAGATGGGTGCATCAATCGGAGTGCGGGTAATCGAAGCCAACAAAAAGCGCAACAACATCGTGGTTTCCCGCAAAATCCTGCTCGAAGAAGAGCGGAAAAAGAGATTCGACAACATCTTCCAGACCACCAAGGAAGGCGATGTAGCCAAAGCCAAGGTAGTCAGGCTCAAGGACTATGGCGCTTTCATGGATTTCATGGGCGTGGAAGGCCTCCTGCACATTACCGATGTTTCCTGGGGCAGGATCGAGAAAATTGAGGATGCCCTGAAAGTCGGCGACGAAGTAGACGTCAAGATACTTAAAATAGATAAAGAAAACAACAAAGTCAGTTTCGGCATGAAGCAGCTCATTCCCGAGCCCTGGAGCTATGCCAAGGAAAAATATCAGAGCGGCTCTGAAATCACCGGAAAAGTCACCAAACTCACAGACTTCGGAATCTTCGTAAAAGTCGAGGAAGGTCTGGAGGGGCTGGTCCACATTTCGGATATTTCATGGGTCAGGCGGATCGGGCATCCCAAGGAAATAGTCACAGCCGGAGAGAATATCAAGGTCAAGGTGCTCAATGTCGATCCGGAAGCCAGACGGATTTCACTTGGCATCAAGCAGCTCTCCGAAGATCCCTGGTTCAAGGCTGAACAGCTGTATACCGTCAACTCGATCGTAACAGGAAAAGTACGTGAAATACTGAGAAACGGTTTCACAGTCGAATTGGAAGGGGATCTGACCGGATTTGTCGGGCTGCGTGATCTCTCCTGGACCAAGAAGATCAACAATGCCGGCGATGTAGTCGAAGTCGGACAGACCATTGAAGCTAAAATTCTGGAGCTGGACGGTGAACGGAGAAGGATCGTGCTCGGTTTGAAGCAGGTGCAGCCCAATCCATGGAGCATGGCCAGGGACAATTACCCTCCTGGAACAACTATCGACGGCCGCGTGACAAATCTCGCCAAATTCGGAGCCTTTGTCGAACTGGCTGACGGGATCGAGGGCCTGATCCATATCTCAGACATGTCGTGGACCAAGAAAGTCAACCATCCTTCAGAAATATTGAAAAAGGGCGATCCTGTAAAGATCAGGGTTCTGGAAGTCAATTCCGAAGAGCAGAGGATCTCGCTTGGCCTCAAGCAGGTCGTGCCTGATCCCTGGAATGACATCGAAACCAGATTCCCGGTAGGTGATGTTGTGGAAGGTCACGTGATTTCCCTTTCCTCATTCGGAGCATTTGTGGAGATCGAGGAAGGCATCGAGGGCCTGGTGCATGTCTCTGACATGTCCTGGAACAAGAAAGTGCATCACCCGAACGAAATGGTAAATGAAGGCGACCTGGTGAGGGTGAAGGTGATTGAGATCGACCCGGGCAACCGCAAGATCAAGCTCGGCTTGAAACAGGTCTCAGACGATCCGCTCAGCAAATACAGGAAAGGCGCCATCTTCGAGGGTGAAGTCACCAAACACACGGAATTCGGAATCTTCGTGAAGCTCGAGGAAGGCGTGGAAGGCCTGATCCACAAATCCCAGCTGCTGGACGAGAATGTCGATGACATCAGCAAATCCTATCCGATCGGAGATAAAATGTCAGTGATGGTGCTGGAAGCCAACAAGGACAAGCGCCAGCTGCGGCTGTCAGCCAAGGATGCGGTGAATGCCCAGAAAATCGAGGAGTACAAGAAAAACCTCGATACAAATATTTCAGGCGGAGTATCTCTTGGAGATAAAATCCGCGAAGCTTTAGCCAAGAACAACCAGAACAAGGAGGACTGACCATGTGCGCCAAGATTGCAATCAACGGTTTCGGAAGAATCGGCAGACTCGTGCTCCGCTCAGCTCTGCAGAACAAGGAACTCGAATTTGTAGCCATCAATGACCTGACCACGCCTGAAACTCTGGCACATCTCCTGAAATATGACTCGATTCACGGAATTCTCAAGGAAGATGTCTCGATCGACAACGGCCATCTAGTGGTCGGCGGCAGGAAAATAAAGGTGCTGGCCGAGAAAGACCCCTCCAATCTGCCCTGGAAAGACCTGGGAGTCGACATTGTGATCGAGTCCACGGGCAAATTCGTGGAACGAGAGAAGCTGATGCCGCACATTGCTGCCGGTGCCAAGAGGCTGATCCTGACCGCCCCTGCCAAGGACAAGGAAGGCTGCGACATTACGGTAGTGATGGGCGTCAATCACGACAAATATGATCCTGCCAAGCATAAGACTGTTTCCAATGCTTCCTGTACCACCAACTGCCTGGCTCCGGTCGCCAAGGTGCTGATGGACAATTTCGGCATCAAGCACGGCCTGATGACCACAATCCATGCCTACACCAATGACCAGGTGATCCTGGATTTCCCGCATAAGGACCTGCGCCGCGCCAGGGCTGCCGCCATGTCCATGATTCCCACCACCACCGGCGCAGCCAAAGCAGTTGCACAGGTGATTCCGGAACTGAAAGGCAAGCTGGACGGATTCGCGATGCGCGTCCCGACTCCTGATGTCTCTGTTGTGGACCTGGTTGTGACTCTGGAAAAAGATGCCACCAAGGAACAGATCAATGAAGTAGTCAAGAAAGCAGCTGAAGGCCCGATGAAGGGCTACATCGAATACTGCAACAAGCCGCTGGTCTCCATCGATTTCTGTGGAAACGAATCATCCTCTATCTTTGATTCCCTCTGCACGATGGTGATCGACAACAGGCTTTGCAAAGTCGTAGCCTGGTATGACAATGAGTGGGGCTATTCCTGCCGCGTAAGAGACCTCGCTCTGCTGATGATCAAGAAAGGCCTGTGACACCGGGTCTATACATTTGACAGAATCACATAAGCAAAAACCCGCCTCCCGGCGGGTTTTTAATTTATGATTCAACTATCAATTCTATCCTGTTGTCTGCTTTGCAGGCAGGGCAGATTTCACCCTCTTCGAAAGGATGGTAGCAGAATCTGCAGTGCTTATGAGCCAGAGGAATTTCAGAGGGAAAGTTTTTCCCGGCGAATTTATCTCTCAGTTGAGCTCTTTCAGGCAGAGCGAGAAGGTAGTTATTCCATTCACTCTCCAGCCCCTTGAAATCCATTCCGAAAAACTTCCGGCAAAGGGGATTGATTGATAACACCGGCTTTTCCGGAACAGGCGGCTGGAAATCGCGAAGGAAATCCACGATTTTATCAATACCATGTTTTTCGATCATGAATCCAGCGAAAGAACCGGCCTGGATGTCGATTCTGAAGTCCTGGCGCATACCGTAATAATTATGTCCGAGCTGGATCAGCTCCATTGGGATCAGGCACTTTTTATCCAGAAAAACCCTGCAGTAATCATGGTAGGAATTTCCGGACAGCCTGGTTCTAACAAAATTGTCGGCAAAATGGATCGGAATGCCTTCCCAGAAGATGACAGGCAGGAATTCAGTTCCGCAACGCATCTGAATCAGTATATGGGTCAGTTCGTGCCTGTGCAGCAGTTCAATCTCTTCCAGCAGGACATCAGCGGTTGCAGGGGGCTTCAGCCAAAGAAAGATCTTTCCATCAGCTGCACTGGACGTTTCCTTGTTGAAAAATACATCCGTTTTTTTAAAACCAGCTGAATCAACTCTGATGAATTGAGCCTGTTCCACAAGTATCCTGTCCAGCAGCTTTTTAACTTCGGCAGAGTTATAATCAAAACCAGTAGAATCAGAGACCCTGAAAAACTTTGATTGAAATTCACTCATAATGCTCCTTTGATCACTTCAGCACAGATTCACAACTTGCATCTGGTTGAAAACTCTCAATTCTCGAACATCGGCAGCAGGATGCAGTAATTCACTGAGTCGCTAAAGCGGCAGCAGTTCGGATTGTCTGTATTTTCAATGAAGCGGTCCAGTTTTTTCGAATCCAGGATCCTTCTCAGGCGTGAAATGTTGTTGCGGAAAGAGTTGTCATCTTCGCCAGGGACAAAACCGCGCCCCCAGATGCGGGGGTAGATCGCAGCCGCCTTATGCTCTGTCCCTGGCTTTACCGCAATTTCACGCAGCAGCCTGGCCAGCGTGCGCTTTCTGAAGATGTTTATTTCCTTTCCGTCCACATGCAGGCTGGAATTTACGAAATCTGCCAGAATCTCGAATTTCTCCGGCTTCCCGCGCAGGGAGTCGGCAGCAGCTAAATCAAGGAGCTCCGGGTTTTTCCCCCTTCTGAGGACCCTGGTTCTGTCCCTGGTCTCTGCGACTTTCCCTTTGAGCCAGGCATCGTCGCGCTCGATCGCCTCCCTGGTCTGGGAAGGCAGCTTGTCCAGCTCGCTGCGGTATTGATTGAAGCAGTCTCCTGCTTCGTCCTTTCTGCCTGCCAGTTCCAGGACTATCCCCAGCTGCCAGTAAAAAGAAGCCATCACCCCGGGGATCTCGCCATTGAGTTCACTTCTGATGCCGGTCAGTCTCTTATAGGCCTCGCTGAGCCTGCCTGAGAAAATCAGGAATTCGCAGAAATTGATCACAGCTGTAAGCTTGGCAAGCTTGTCTTCCAGCCCGTCTACAACACCCATCCCTTTCAGGAAATAATATTCCGCGTCAGCCAGATTCAGAAGCCTGAGCCAGGCTGTTCCGATACTGATGTAATTGACGCCTATGAAATCACGGCTGCCTGTCAGGCGGTACAGGTCGTGCGCTTTGAGTCTGAATTCGATTGCCCTGTCGTATGCGCCGGTCAGGCTGCAGATTTCAGCAAGCAGACCATAGCCCTCGGCTTCCTTGACCGAATCGCCGATTTCCCTGGCGATCGCGATGGCTTCATTAGCCTGGGATTCTGCCTCCACCCCGCGGTTCTGAAGAAAAAGCATGTATCCTCTAGTGTTCAAGGTGGAAACTACTCTGGCTCTGACCGAAAGTTTCCGGAAAAGGGATAAGGCTTCTTCGATCAGAGGCAGCGCCTGAGTCAGGCTGCCGTTGAGGTAGTATACGACTGCACGGGTAAAGCAATACAGAGCCCTGACATCTGGATATTCCTCTAGAGCAGGGTCTGCAGAGATTTCATCAAAAAACCTGGTTGATTCGCTGAAATTGCACATGGCCATCTGGCACTCCGCGATGTAGACCGAAACCAGCAGTTCGAACTTCCTGTTTCCTGAAGTCCCGAGAATCCGCTGATACAAGGCCAGCGCTTTTTCAGTCCTGCCTTTCATGTACTCGATATTTCCTTCCAGAAAATGCCTGTAGAAGCCTTGAATTGACACAATCACAGCTTCAGCTTCCTCAATTTTTCCAAGGTGAATCAGCTGGTCTGCCAGCATCACACGCAGTTCCTGGTTCCTGTAATGTCCCTTCTCGATCTCCCGGTTCAGGATGTGAGCTGCGTCTCCAAAAACCTCCTGGAGATAGATATTCAGATTCCCCAGTTCCAGCAATGCATCGATTGCTTTCTCCCTTTCACCGGCGATCGAGAAATGATAATAGGCCTCTCTTAGGCACTCCGGGTTTTCCTTGCAGCTTGAAAGCAGGCCTGCAGCTTCCAGATGCAGCTTCCTGCTCCTGCTTTCGCCGTTTTTATTCAAAACCATGTTTTTCAGCATTCTGGGGAGGAAAACCGCTCCTGAATGATCGCTTTCAATCAGGCAGGTATCCAGCATGCAGTCAATGGAGTCCTCCCTGCCTGCTCCGATAATCTTCCTGTTGATCGGAATCCTCAGCACACTGAGAATGGACAGCATTTTCCGCACTTCAGCGGACTGCATCTCCCAGATGAATTCTTCCAGATATCTGTCCCTGAAATTCGAAAGATCAGCTTTTTGCAGGTCAGTGAGAGTGGTTTTCCCGGAAAGCAGGATTCCGCAGGCCAACTTGACTGACAGAGGATGTCCGTTGGTCAGTTCATGGATCTTGGCACAATCCTTGGGAGGCCGGACTCCGTGAAAACCGAAAATCGAGCCTACCATCTCCGCGGTTTCAGGCTCAGTCAGTTCCCTGAGGATCTGGGTGAACACGTCAGGGACCACTGCAGGCTTCAGGTCAGGCCTTTTCTGGGAAAAAGCGATGATCGAGCCTTGAGCTGTCCTGGCCGCAACCTCGATCAGGCTCACTGCCTCTGTTTCGCATAGATGGATGTCGTCGAGAATCAGTGTGATCGATTTCTCTGCGAGAAGTGCGCATAGTTTCCCGGGTTCATTTGCCGCGGAACCGGCAGCGCTACCTGTGAGCAGGGTCAGTTTTGTGTTCAGCTCAGCGAAGAAATCCTCTGCATTCCAGTCATCCACGCAGTTGAGGCGGATTGTCTTCCGCTTTTCCATAATTTTCGCCTGAAGCGCATTGGCGGTCCAGGTCTTGCCCATGCCGGGCAGCCCGACCACGACAATGCAGCCCGCTTCCCCGATCCTCAGGTACAGTTTTTCGATCAATGCCGAACGCCCGCTATGCCCCTGCCTTGTGTTCATAACTAGAAATATACAGGTTGTTCCCGAATCCTGCAAGTCAGCATTTCCAGGGCTTTCCGCAACCATCAGCCATTCCGTTCAGTTTGGAACTTTGTTTGAATCAAGCCTGAAAAATGCTGTAGTATATTACAAATAAGTGGTGAAGCAAGTTCTATTTCGAGGACTGGAATTAGTGAACTGAAAACAAACATCGGCTGCGGCATACTGATTTTAGTTGGTTTATTATGCGTCATTCTCCCTGAGGGAAACATAGCAGGGCCGATCAAAAGTAAAATATATTATGCTCAACGCTCAATGTGGGTTATCCGCGATGCAATCATCAACTATCAGGTAAGGGAAAAATGCACCTGCAAAAGCCTGGATCTGCTGGTCCCGAAATACCTGACTGAAAACAAGAGTGATCCATGGGGAATACCCTATACAATTTTACCTGAAGATGGAGTCATCATCTCAGCCGGACCAGATCGAAAAATGGACCCAGCGAACCCTACAGATCCTGTAAATAGGGATAACATCACTGTCTCCTATCTTCCCCCGTTCGCCATCTGCGACGCGCAGCAGACTGTTGATCTCAACAACAACGGCCTGCTGGACAATGACGACGTGATCACAGTTTTTTTCAGTAAAACTCCAACACATCCGGCTGCAGCTGCGGCAGGCGGGGCTGACTTTGTTTTCAAGAGCCTGTATGACAACACTTCCACCGGAGAGATCACTTTCACATGCGGCAATCCTGACTCCTCGGACAGGGGCAGAGACGCCAACGGCCCTGTCAATGGAGACATCGGGGATCTCACTGTGCTTGAACCTGAGCCTGGTGCAGGACAAGGCGCGCTCAACGGAAAGTATGATTTCGTCAGGCTCAAGGTCACAAGAAACAAAGATGTCCCCTTTGAAGCCGAACTTTTCGTGAGATTCGCGGATTCGGCAATCAAGCCGCCCTGGTCTACCCAGAAGTATGCCGACAAAAGGCAGAATCTACCGCTTTCTGCAAAATTCAACGTCAGAGTAAAGAAACCTGGGGAATAACAAGTAAATTCCCGAATCTGTCGTGCTCTCAGTAATAGACTACCTGTGTCATACAGAACGACTGCCTCAAACTGTCATATTAAAACACTGCTTCCGGATTTGCGCCCAGGCAGATTTTGCATTGCTCGGGATAGAGGCAACTTCATTATCCCATCTGAAAATCAGGCTCACCAGTGAAATATCGTGGCTGGCACTGCTGCTCAAAATTTAATAACGACAGTTCACTGTCAAAATAAAAAAAGTATTTTGACAGTGAATGCAGGAATTGAAAAATAGTACACAGGAAGAACCAGCTCCTGGCCAATTTCGGCATGAAGCCCTTCAAGGGGCAGAGCAAAACCAGGAAAAAGCCGCAATCCCAGAACTAGCTGACTCTCAAAGCTACATCATGATCAAAATGACTTTTTGTAATGAAAAGTTGAATTACCCGGGGATTGGGAATAACATTATGTCATGAATAAGAAGATCCTGGAAAAAGTGCTTTCTGGGCTATCGGACCGGAACATCCGCTTTCTTGATTTGCGGAATTTATTGATTTCCCTGGGATTTGAAGAAAGATTACGGGGCGACCATCATATTTTCCACCTGCAGAGAATTCCTGAGATTTTGAATCTGCAACCTATAGGAGACAAAGCCAAGGCATATCAGGTGAAACAAGTCAGAATTATTATTCATAAATATAAATTGCATGACCAGGGAGGAAAATGAAACACAAATATGAAATGATCATCTACTGGAGCGAGGAAGACAATTCTTACATTGTGGAAGTACCGGAACTGCCCGGCTGCATGGCTGACGGACCAACATATTTCGACGCGATCAAGAATGCCGAGACAGTGATTCTTGAGTGGATCGACACAGCCAAAGAAATCGGACGTGAAGTCCCGAAACCAAAAGGCCGATTGATGTATGCGTGATTCAGGCAGCAAGAGATGGAAACATGCAGTTCTTTAGAAGCTTATAATCCGGTCAAAGCGCAATCTTTTCAGCAAAAAGTTCATAAAACCGCTCAAAAGCAGAAGCAAAGCAAGGAAAAAGCCGCAGCCCCAGACTTAACACCATTGCGATTTTATGTCAGTAATTTATCAACGAAATGTAATAGACTATGTAGAAAAGGTCTCATGAAAATGGGAATCTGGGTCAGATCTTGAAAATTAGCTTTTGGAAATAACCATACCTGGCTTAGTGGATGGACTGAGGTCAGTTTGAAAGGCTAAAAAATGAGCAATTACGTTAAACCAATTGAGACGGAAGAGCATCCCTCCTTTTTGGTTAAGTGCAGTTTGTGCTTCAACGGATTAATGATTGGCTTTATGGGATCCTTTTTAATCATGTTTATAGATATAAAGACAAGTGGTTACTTCTACTATTTTGTTTCGCCCTACAAATACCATGATCAAATGCTTTTCTTCTCTGTTTTTTTTACCGACTTGATTCTGATCATCGGATGCTTTGTTTTAGCATAGCGCAAGATTAATTGGCGATTTGCTTTTAGCATGATAGTCGGAGGATGTTTCCCACTAGCTGCATTTGGACTGCTTTTTTTGGAAATTTTGGTTATAAAAGGACCTTGGTCTTGAGAGAATTATGGAGATTCGGGGACAGCTTGCCGATCTATCAAGGGGCGGCGGGGAGTGACCTTGTGGCTGGGCGGAGAGGCGATTTACATGCCACTTGCTGGAAAACTTAATCCTTGTAAACACTGCCGCGGTAATCGATCGTGACGATCCTGATGGTTTTGATATCTTCATGAATTTCAAACAACAGCCTGATGTTACCTGTTCTGTATCTGAACAGGTGCGCCAGTTTCCCGTGCAGTTTCCTGAAATTTGAATCAGTTTGAGGATAATCTGAGATACAGTCAATGGCTCCGGCGATTCTGCTCTGCAGCTTCTGATTGGCTTTTTGATAAAATCTGGCTGCGTCCCTGTGGAGAATTACCTTATACTCTCCCACGATTTGTAGGACCCCTTTTTCTGTGTTTTCCAGTCCTGATCGGCTTTTTCCACCTTTTCCATTAAAGCTGCATTGGCCATGATCTCGAAAGATTCTTTCCAGGCACTAAGGTCTTCTGCGATGATGTCATGCACAAGAATTTTGAATTCATCAACTGTCAGGTCAGAAACTTTGCGGCAGGTTTTCATGATCAATCCTGTTTTCTTTAATTCTATGAATAATCCTGCCACTTGTCAAAATCTGGAGACTCGGGGAAATCTGAAGATCTGTCAACGGGCGGCGGGGACTGACTTTGTGGTTGGGAATGGTCGCGGATTCAGTTTTATCAGTTCCGGAAGGCACCCTATCTAAACCCAATGCCTATTGCCTGTTTCCCATAACCTGTTACCACTGGAGTACTGGAAAGAAAACAGGCTCTGTATTATCATATTGAAAAATTATCTGGCCGGAATTCCGGTCATTGGTTAATGGAGGATAAATAATGCAGATCAGAACCATCAAGAACGCGGATCTTAACGGTAAGAAAGTGTTGCTGAGAGTAGATTTCAACGTTCCCTGCAAGGGTACAACCATCACGGATGACGCGCGGATCGTGAAAGCACTGCCTACCATCAAGTACATTCTCGATAAAGGCGCTAAGCTTATAGTCATGACACATTTCGGAGATCCCAAAGAAGAGGATTTACAGAATTTCAAGGTGGACCACATCGCGAAAAAATTCTCTGAACTGCTGCGCCGGCCGGTCAGGAAACTCGACAACTGCATCGGCGAAGATGTGGAGAAAACCTGCAATGCCATGAAGCCTGGCGATGTGATCATGCTGGAGAACGTGCGCTTCCATAAGGGCGAAAAGAAGAATGACCCGGAATTCTGCAAGAAGCTCGCGAAGCTCGGCGAGATCTATGTGAATGACGCTTTCGGCGCAGCCCATCGCGCCCATGCTTCCACTGCCGGCATCGCGGATCTTCTCCCTTCCTATGCCGGATTCCTGATGGAAAAAGAGATCACTGCCCTGGCCGGAATCATGCAGAACCCTGAGCGGCCATTTGTCGGAGTGCTGGGAGGCGCCAAAGTCTACAGTAAAATTCCGGTGATCGAAAACATGCTTCCCAAAGTCGACAAGCTCCTGATCGGCGGCGCGATGGCTTTCACATTCGCCAAAGCCCAGGGATATAAAGTAGGAGACTCGCTTGTGGAAGACGATTTCATCGAGACAGCGAAAAAACTGATCGAAAAGGGCATAGGCAAGCTGGTCTTCCCTGTCGACTATATCATCGCTTCAGAAGTCAATGAAAACGCCAAGACAGAGACTGGATTCGAAATCAAGGCCGGCCAGAAAGGCCTGGACATAGGTCCCAAGACTCTGGCTCTCTTCCAGAATGAACTTTCACACGCCAAGACAGTGATCTGGAACGGCCCGATGGGTGTATTCGAGATCAAGAAATTCGCCAAAGGCACATTCGACCTCGCCAAATACCTTTCCACCTGCAAGGCCAAAGTAGTGGTCGGCGGCGGAGACTCAGCCTCAGCCATCAAGGAAGCAGGCCTCGAAGATAAGATCTACCATGTTTCCACAGGCGGCGGTGCCTCGCTGGAGCTTCTGGAAGGCAAAACTCTGCCTGGCGTTGAAAAACTGATCATCAAGGAGGGTGCGCAAAGTGCGTAAACCGATCATAGCAGGAAACTGGAAAATGAACAATGGGCCAAAGGAGACTGCCGAGTTTCTTTCGACCTTTAAAGCTTCGTATAAAAATAAGAATTCAGCCGAAGTCGTGCTCGCACCTCCATTCTGTTCGCTTGCTGCCGCGAAAGAAGGGACTGCTGGAACAGAGATCAGACTCTCTGCCCAGAATGTATATTACCAGGACAATGGTGCATATACCGGAGAAATTTCCTGCAGAATGCTCAAGGAACTGGGCGTTCAATATGTGATCATCGGTCATTCGGAGCGCCGGCACGTCCTGGGCGAGATCAATGAGCTGATCAACAGGAAAACTCTCAAGGTGATCGCCGAAGACCTGATCCCGATACTCTGCGTCGGAGAAAAACTGGACGAACGCGAAGCAGGCATCACAGAAAAAGTCGTCAATCTGCAGCTGGAAAAGGGCGTCCAGAACATCCCGGCAGATAAGATCGGACAGATTGTGATCGCCTACGAACCTGTCTGGGCGATCGGTACAGGCAAGAACGCGAGCGCTAAAGATGCCGAAGATGTCTCCAAACTGATCCGCGACATCCTGGCAGGGCTTTACAACCGCGAAACTGCAGACAAAGTCAGAATCCTTTACGGCGGCAGCGTGAAGCCGGAAAACATCACTGAATACATGAAATGTTCCAATGTGGACGGGGCACTGGTAGGCGGAGCTTCGCTCAAGCCCGACGGATTCTTGAAACTGCTCAATTACTGAGGAATCTATGCTTTTTCTGGTGAATATTCCCTACCGCGAGAGCAAGAACCGCAACAAGCGGTATTATGTGGAATACGAGATCAGGGCCGAAAGTACGGAAGAAGCCCTGGATGCAGCCAAGAAGAAATTCAATAATTATGAGCAGTATAACTTCGCTTCCTGGGAGCGTTTCATGTTTGAGGAGGAAGTCGAGATTTCCCCTCTTCTCAATGGCAATGTCTTCCAGATCGAAAAATACCAGGATTTCATCCCCCTTTATTCCGGATTCAAGGAAGAGGAAAAGCTTTTTTACCTGAATCAGCTTTCCAAACTGAAAAAGGAAGATAAATGCATTCTCTTTTACGATTTCCTGCTCAAGGATCAGAGTCCGAGGATCAAATCTTTCATCATCTCCCTGGTCGGCCGGAATGACTGTCACGAAGACCATGATAAACTGATCCAGTTTCTGGATGACCCGGATGCCAGGGTACGCGCCAACACCATCGAAGCCCTGGAGAATTTCGGAGTCAAGGAACTGATTCCTGAATTCATCTCCCTGCTCGCCGACGAAAACAACCGCGTCCGGGCCAATGCGATCAAAGCACTATGGAAACTGGGCGAAAAGAACCTGGAAACCCACATCGTGAAAATGCTCAAAAGCTATAATTCACTGATGAAATCATCTGCCCTGTATGTGCTCGGGGAGATCGACTTTCCGGGAGCGGTTGACATGATCATCAAGTTCATGAAGGACGATGATGAACTGGTACGCTTCAATGCCGGCAGATCACTTCTGAAAATCATCCGCTTCGAAGATCTGGAAAAAATCATCCCTTATCTCGGGGACCCCGACGACATTATAAAAGTATACGTGAAAAAGTGCTTCCTGAAATTCAATGGAGAGGCTGTATCCTTACTGGTCAAATCAGTCGAAGAGGAAGACGGGCTTCCCTGGAACGAGATCAATGAGATTCTCCGTGAAATCGGCGAGGAACGCCTGAAATCCGGAGACCGCTGGGGATTCTTCAAGATCATGCTCAAGCGGGCTTTCCACTATCTAAGAAGATAAGAGGAACCAGCCTACTAACCTGTAAAACACTTGCAGCATAGCAGTAATCTTATGATTCGATCATCAATCTCAATTTACCCTCAATTTTACCGATAAAATTACAAACCACGAAAGGAGTCACAGCAATGGACAAGAAAGATGATAACATCAGAGAAAAACTCATAGAAATTCTGTCACACCTCAAGCAGGTGGCCAATCGCCTGGAAAATATCAAGAAAGAGATCAATATCATAGAATAGAAATCAATTAAGGAGGGGAACACCGATGATCTCAAAGATTTTGTGTGAAGGGTGTAGAAATGATGTACCGTGTGACGAGTGCATCGTGTTTTTCACCAAGCAGAAAGAACTGCTGCAGCAGTTCGTCCTGAAGCCGGACAAGAAAAGTACCAAGAATTGAGTATCTGAAAACCTCAATCGAAAAAAAAACAGTCCCACTGGGGACTGTTTTTTTATTTCAATCAGATATTACATTACTCAAGCAGCTTGCTGATTTCCTCGTATCCTTCCTGATCTTTGATCTTTGCCGCTATTTCAGCCCTGATTGCAGGTTCAAGGTGAGGAAGCAGAATTTTAAGCTCAGCCACCACCTGTTCCCTGGCATTCAGGTCCTGGTCCAGGCTGTCTCCTGCATACCCGAAGATATTGTAACGGATTCTATTGTTGATCTCGCCAAGGTCTTTGACTTTGTCGCGTACTGAATGTCTGACAGTACCGAGGACGAACCAGTCTAAAAATTCGTCCCAGAGGCAGTCTTTGCCGAAACTGAGGTTTTTCAATTGCTCCCTGTACAGCTGGTAGCGGTCTTTCTCCGGCCACCAGATGCCGAGTCCTCCCAGTCCCAGGCGGTTATATTTTCCTACAGTCCATAGTGTCGCACGAACTGACTTGAAATTATCCAAGATTTGTCCCGCAATTTCCTTGATGGTTCCGTAATTCGGAGCATTTTTGAAATTGATGTTGCCGTTTACAAGCTGCAGGCAGAACTGCTCGACATCGTAATAGCGCACCACTTCGCCGAATCCGGTCAGGCTATAAATCGACATCTGGCCCTTAACTTTCATCAGCTCTTCCACCAGGCGGTTGAGATTGGACACAATTGTCTTGGGATTGGCGATGAAGGTCGAGGAGACAGTGCCTCCGAACATGTTCACAAGCGTCTGATAGAATGATCCGCCGCCGACGTAAGCGTGGCAGTATTCGTCGCAGAGAGTAAGCCAGGCGACATTAGGATCATCCTTGATCGGCAATAGGAAAGAGGTATACTGCACTCCTTTGGTGAGCACGCCGGCCTCTGATCCGATCATCAGAGTCACCACATCTTTCAGTTCATATAATGTTTCGATGTTTTCCAGCAGGCAGGAGTCAAAAACAACCATGTTCATCTTTCTGCCGATAGCCTTGTTGAATTTTTCGATGGCAGCCTTAAGTTCAGGAATAGTGATCGAATCAGCTTCCAGATCATCGTATGAAACGGCCCTTGAATCCAGCGTTTCCACAGGTACTGTATTCGAAGTCTTGGTTACAACTGGTACTTCCTTGCCGGCTGCCAGTGGCAGTTCCAGGTCAGAATAGGACTCCCAGCCGCTGCCGTGGCCGCAGATGAAGAGTATGTATTTGTCGGCAGGATAATTTGTTTTGCAGTATGTCAAAAAATCAGACAGCACATTCACATCACCCATGTTCTGTTCGCCAAGGTGTTTGATCAGCTTGACTGAATTTTCACTGACTCGGTATCTGGAGGTACCTGTGTCATAAGGATCAGGGACATAATATTTCTTGTCTGAGCAGGGATCAGTCTTCACCCAGTCGGCTTCCACGATCACGTTCATGTCTGAAGACTCGTCGACTGAAGCCAGTTCCGTGAGATTGTTGACCATCTCGTCTTCAATGTCCGGAGCTGCGGTCATGTAAAACATCAGGGTCCACTTGGCCTGCCCGGCTGAAAGGCACAAACCTGCTGCCAGGATCATCACCAGAACGGCAAAGTTTTTCATCAACTTCCCCCTATTGATTACTGCATATAAATATTATACCCGGAAATACCTGAAAAACAATGGAGACACTTGTCTTAAGATTAGTGCTCCATGAGCCTCTAACAAAATATCCACCCAAAATGCAATGTAAATAACATTTTGTAAGAGGCTCAATGGAATCCCATCTAAATTTGAATTTCAGCGGGAATTGAATCTTGAAGCTTACTTGTATCCGAATTGTTTCAGCAGGAATTCTTTTTTGCGCCAGTTGTCGTAGTTTTTGACCTGCAGGTCGAGGAAGATCTTGCGGTTTGTAAATTTCTCGATCTTTACTCTGGCTGAGCCGCCTATTTTTCTGATCATTTCCCCGTTTTTTCCGATGATGATGGCTTTCTGCCCGCTCTTTTCGCAGTAGATGATGGCTTTCACATAGACCATGCCATTTTCCCGGTCCTTCATTTCCTCTACAATCACGCCTGACGCATAGGGCAGTTCATCTGAGAGCTTCTCATAGAGTTCTTCGCGGATGAATTCTTCCACGATGTCCCGCTCGCGTTCAAGAGAGATCAGTTCGGGATCGTACAGGTATTCTTCAGTCTCGCTGAGAAATTCGTCCAGAGCCGGAAACAAATGGTCCAGGCTCAGATCGCGCAATGCAGACATAGCTACGACTTTCCTGAAAAGTCCATTACTTTCCAGTTCCTGCTGCCGCCTGGCCAGGGAATCTCCGCCCAGCAGATCAATCTTGTTGAGGACGCAGACCACCGGTTTTTTCTTCCATCTAGCCGTCAGTTCCGGAGGAATAGTTGAATCATCATCAGCGGCAGTGATGAAAATTATCAGTTCGCAGCCTGTAATCGCGGCATCGATCTGCGAAATCAGGAATTTATCGAGCTGATTCTTTTCAGCAGGGAAAAATCCCGGAGTATCGAACAGCACCAGCTGTCGCTCCTTGTCAGTGCAAAGGTAAATCATTTTTTTCCTGGTGGTCTGGGGTTTCGGAGATACGATCGCCACCCGTTCTCCGACCAGGCGGTTGATTAGAGTGGATTTGCCTGAATTCGGCAACCCGCAGAGTGCGACATAGGCTGTTTTCATGGAAGCAATGTATCTGATTAGGGATTACTATGCAAACAGCAAAAGGTTCGAAAACTGAAACTCGGAAAAATTTGAAGAGCAGAGAATTTGTTCCTGCGAAGGAGTTCAAAGGCGTCGCTACCGGCCTTGTGCATGGCAGAATCCTGTCCAAGCCTGCAGATAAGTGAAGTCCTGCTTGCCGGTTTTTCGGCTAGCAGGACGTAACGACCGGAGCAGGAATAAGTTCTCTGCTTCAACAGGCCTAATAAGTGTGATAGTCTACGCCCATTTCCTCGGGGAGAACCTCAATCCAGGTCGAGCCCTGGTTCAGTTCCAGCAGGTCGCCGTTGGCATCATAAAATTTGACTGGAGTCTCCGAATTTTCCTTGAGCCAGACGCCCTTGACAGTGTCCCCGCCGCGGAAGGCAAGCAGGGAACCGAATCCAACTGTAGAAGGAGTGAAATTTTCCTGCTCCCGATCCGACTTGATCATCTGGAAGACCACATTGTCGCATTCCAGAATGGCAGCATCGTTCACCAGACGGACGTATTTTTTCAAGACCGGACTATAGCG
>JAQTZZ010000040.1 GCA_028687545.1 Candidatus Wallbacteria bacterium | reverse complement strand
TCGCACGAGACCTATGTTCTGACCGGGGACAGGGATATTTTTCAGCTTCTGGATGACAAACTGAAAATTGTGCTCACTTACAAAGGGGCGGAAACACTTCAATACGGGCTGTCAGATTTCACCAGGGAATATGGAATCACACCTTCTGAATTCATTGATCTCAAATCCCTGATGGGAGATCAGTCCGATAATATTCCGGGTGTACCTGGAATCGGCGAGAAAACCGCCCTCACGCTGATTCAAAAATATCATTCACTCGATTGCATCTATGACCATCTGGCCGAACTCACGCCTTCCTGTGCCAGGAAACTATCCGAGAATCGTGCGCTTGCCGATCTGAGCAGGCAGTTGAGTACTATTATCACCACTGTGCCGCTCGATCTTCCGGCGATTCTTTCAGAGCGGACCCTGGAGAGGGAAAAGCTGACTGCAGTTTTACAGGAACTTGAGCTGTCGTCCCTGATTAAAAAGCTCTCGCTGGCAGTCGGATCTGAAAAACTGGCTGCAACAGGAAGTGCCGGCAAGTACCAGAGTATTACAACAATGGAACAATGGGAAGACCTGCTCGCCAGGCTGAAGATGTGCAGGCGTTTCGCAGTGGACCTGGAAACAGACAGTGAAGTCGGCCGCAAGGCATCCATTGTCGGGATATCCCTGGCCTTTGAAGAATGCAGCGCATATTATCTGCCGCTCCGGCATTTCTATCTCGGCGTTCAGGAACAGCTTCCGCCGGACCTGATCCTTGGCCAGCTGAAAGAACTGCTGGAAAATTCCCAGATCCTTAAAATCTGCCACAATGCCAAGTATGAATATACGGTGTTTTTAAATTACGGGATCGAACTTAAGAATTTCTTCGACACAATGCTGGCGTCTTACCTGCTCGATCCGGAAGAGCACAGGCACAGCCTGGACCAGCTGGCTTTGAAAAACTTCAATTTCAGCATGCAGAGTTTCGATGGTTTGTTCGGGAAGGGAGAGCCCAAAGAGTTTGCAGGAGTGGAAATCAGCAGAGCCACTGAATATTCAGGAGCCGACTCTGACTTCACGCTCAGGCTCTTTGAGATTTTTTCAGTCAGGCTCAGGGAGCAGGAACTGGAAAAAGTATTCCAGGAAATCGAACTGCCCCTGGTCCAGGTGCTCTCGGAAATGGAAGGACGCGGAATCTCGATCGACACTGCATACCTGTCCAGCCTGTCCCTGGAGCTGGGAATTGAACTGTCCGGACTTGTCACCAGGATCTATGAACTCTGCGGAGGCGAATTCAATCTCAATTCACCTAAACAGCTGGAGGATGTGCTCTTCAACCGCCTTAAGCTGCCTACATATGGGAAGACAACCAAGGGGACAGGATTTTCCACCGATGTTTCGGTACTGGAAAAACTCAGGAAGGATCATCCTGTAGCAGAACTCATGCTTGGATACCGGACTGTCAGCAAGCTCAAATCCACCTATGTCGATGCCCTGCCTGAACTGCGGGACAATACTACAGGCCGCATCCATACTTCTTTCAACCAGACCGTAGCTGCCACAGGCAGGCTCAGCTCCAGCAATCCCAATCTGCAGAACATCCCTGTGCGGGACGAACAGGGCAGGAAGATCAGGCATGCCTTCATCGCGCCCGAGGGATTTTCCCTGCTCTCATTTGACTATTCACAGATCGAGTTGCGGGTGCTGGCCCATCTCTCTGAAGACGCCAATCTGATCAGCGCATTTTTACAGAATCAGGATATCCACTCCAATACTGCAGCCAGTATTTTCGGAGTACAGCTTTCAGAAGTCAGTAAGGAAATGCGGCGCAAGGCCAAAGAGATCAATTTCGGGGTTGTTTACGGGCTGAATGCATATGGCTTATCCGAGCGGTTAGAGATCACGAATCCGGAAGCCAAGGAATATCTGGCGCGTTTTTTTGCGGCTTACCCCGGGATCAGGAAATATCTCGACGCTACAATTGAGAAAGCAAAAACTGATGGATTCGTGACCACTCTGTTCGGCCGCAAAAGATGGGTGGAACGCTTCCTCGCCAGGAATGGGAATCTGATGAAACACGGAGAGAATGTGGCTGTGAACGCACCGATCCAGGGAACTGCCGCAGACCTGATCAAGATCGCCATGATCCGCATCAGCCGTGAACTGCCTTACAGGATGCTGCTCCAGGTGCATGATGAACTGATTTTCGAAGTTAAAAAAGAAGAAATTGAAGCTGCGATTCCCAGAATCAGGCAGATCATGGAAGGGATCTATACTCTCAAGGTGCCTCTATTGGTAGATCACTCGATCGGCAGGACCTGGGGGGAATTGAAATAGGATAAAATCGATAATTATCAGGATCTGTAAGCCAGGAAATTACTTCTTTAACCGGATCAGACGAATCCACCCAAAAATCAGGTATACAGCCTTTTCCTTCCTCCTGATCGGAAATGAAGACATCCTCAGGTAAATCCATGAAGATTTTAGAATTTTTCAGTAGATACGGTTCATTGTTACCGAAATGCATGGCTCCGCATGTATTTTCTCCAACTTTAATCACCTCAGGCAGGGAATCTTCAGATAAAATAGGAACACTTTCACCGGCAGATGCCGTATTTTTATTCATGATACAAATAACAGTTCCTTTAAAGGTTCCTGGTTTTGGTTCTCCAGGTTCGTTGATTTCCCAGTATTTGACAGGATCTTTTTTCATATCTTGGTCCATTTTTTTGAACTTTTCGACAGACTGAATGAAATCTTCCGGAAGATTAGAACAGTCCTGGTTGGCAATTGCCCGGACAAATGGCGGGGAAAATAATGATGCGGTAGTGTACATGACATTGGCATTGTCATTCAGATTTTTCAGGAAATCGACAAAATAGGCATAATCGCCGCCTCCATTGTCAGCCACATTAATAATTATCCGCTCTTCATTTTTCAGTTTTTTTCCAAGTTCGCCGAGTTTTAACAGCTCATTATGGTAATCAGGCGAAAATGTTTTAATATTGATCAGACTATAATTCTTCTCTTGCTGACAGTTGAAAAAAGAATCTATATTCATCGTATATTCTGAGGCATGACATCGATGAAGCGGCAGGGAAATCTCTTTTTCTTCATTATTGATCAGAAAACTCGATTTTAATTCCCCCAAGGTATCTTTTGATAATTCTCCCAGCAGGAAATCATTGCGGTTTTTCGGAGAAAGGGTGGAAAAAAGATTCTTTTTTGCTCCGAGGTATTCGGAATTTTCCGGGACTGAAGAATTACCGGACTTGATGACAATTAATTTTCCCCCTTTCTGCTCGATAAGCAAATCAGTGAAATAAGCAAAGTAACATTTTACAAAGCGATGAACATCTGATCCGATCACAGTAAAATGAGCATCATTAACATCAATCAGACTGTCCACAAGTAATCTTTCAAATTCGCAGACCGATACGTTTTCAGTTGAATTTTCGATTAATCTGATGAAATCACTTTGAAGTTTGTTGAGACTGACCCCGTTATTTTCAAAATAAAATCTTCCTGAATAGGCATTTTTCCAGAGATAAATTATCTGCAACAGATCCTCGGATGCCTGATCTTTTGTGATGAATTCAGGTACAGTTGCACTAGCGCTTCCGATGTCCGACAGATTAGGTATCACCGGAAGTTCCATGTATTCGGTTTTTTGAGTAAGAGCGTCAATGTATGGTTTGAATGGTTGGGGAATGTTGTCCGCGTATGAGACAATGCCTATGAAAGCAATGAAAATGACAATGACAATACTTTTTCTCATACTCAGATACTCCCCAAATACTATTATTAATTATAGGTGGAAAGGGCAAAAATATCAAGTTGCATTTCGGGATTGAAGCCGGTGGGCAAAGCAATTTACAATTTGTTACAATTACCGGAGGCACTATTTTGAATTGTTCGAGGGCCGTATATGGATAAATACGAAGTCACAGTGATCGGGGCAGGGCACGCCGGGTGCGAGGCTGCGCTGGCTGCAGCCAGGCTGGGCGTGAACACGCTTCTGATTACCCTGAATCTGGACAACATCGCCCTGATGCCCTGCAATCCTTCCATGGGCGGACCCGGAAAATCCCAGGTGATCCGCGACATCGACGCGCTGGGCGGAGAGATCGGGAGAAACACGGACCGGGCTGCTCTCCAGTATCGCATCCTGAACACCAAAAAAGGTGCCGCAGCCCAGGCTTTGCGTGCCCAGGCCGATCTCTGGCAGTACAAGTCCTGCATGAGGAAGGTCCTGTTCGGAGAGAAGAATCTCACAGTCATCCAGGGAGAAGTGACAGGACTTGAGAAAGACGCTGACTGTTACAGGCTGGAGCTGAAAAACGGCTTTACCTGTCTATCGGAAAAAGTGATCATTGCGACAGGCACATTTCTGCGGGGCAAAATATTTATCGGCGATTTCACTCTTCCGTCAGGCAGGGCAGGGGAGCCGCCTTCGGTCAGGCTTTATGCTGAGTTCGGAAAACTTGGAATTCCGACCCGCCGCCTGAAGACAGGAACTCCGGCCAGAGCTGACAGAAAAAGCATTGATTTCTCCAAAATGGAAGAGCAGGCTTCTGAAGCTGTACCCTATAAATTCACTCATTACGATTATTCCCTTCCGCAGATCACCCGCTCCTGCTTCATCACCCGCACCTGTGAAAAAACCCATGCCGTGATCAGGAGCAATATCCACCGCTCCCCGCTCTACCAGGGAAAGATAGTCGGCATTGGCCCCAGGTACTGCCCTTCGATTGAGGATAAGGTGATGAAATTCCCGCACCGGGATTCGCACATCACATTCATCGAACCTGTGGGCCTTCAATCAGACGAGGTTTATCTCCAGGGGCTTTCAACTTCACTGCCTGAGGAAGTTCAGCTGGAATTCCTGACCACCATCCCTGGACTGGAAAATCTGCGGATCTTCAAACCCGGCTATGCCGTAGAATATGATTGCGTAAATTCCACTGAGCTGAAACCCACCCTTGAACATGTGAGATTCCCAGGACTCTATTTCGCAGGCCAGGTGAACGGAACTTCCGGTTATGAGGAAGCCGCAGCCCAGGGACTGGTCGCAGGGATCAACGCAGCCCGCAATGTCCGGGGACTGCCTGCTTTCACGCTCAGCCGTTCCCAGTCCCTGATCGGCGTGCTGATCGATGATCTGACTTCCAGGGGTACCAGTGAGCCCTACCGGCTCTTTCCTTCATCTTCCGAGTATATGCTTTCCACCAGGCAGGACAACGCGGATTCCAGGCTTTTAGAGATCGGGCGTAAGCTGGGGCTTGTGGATGACGAAAAATATGAACATTATCAGATTAAAATGGACTGGATCAAGCGGAAGACACAGGAACTCGAAAAAAAGAGCATGCTGGTCAGCAGGAATCGGGTTTCCGCGCTCCAGTACCTGAAAACCCCGGGCATCTCTGTGGCCGGACTGATCGACTGCGGAGAGGTCCCGGCAGAACACTGTCTTTGTCTTGAAACCATGATCAAATATGAAGGGTATCTCGAAAAACAGGACGAGGAGCGGCAGCTGCTCGGAAAAATTGCAGATTACCCGATCCCTGAGAATTTCGACTTTGAAAAAGTCCCGGGACTTTCTCTGGAAGCCCGGTCCAGGCTGAAATCCGGAAAGCCGCATGCAATCGGGGAAATTGTGACTGGCCCCGGCATCACCCTGTATGAAATCCTGACCCTGAAGAAGTTTCTGGATAAGCTCAAAAAAACTGCTAAAGAGAAAGATTGATTCGGCCGATAGAAAGTTTGCGAAGAAACGGATTTCTGGCGTAGGACATCTGATACTGGAAACGTCACTGGACACTGCACAAGCTATAGCGGGAAATCTACTGAAAGTTACTGAATCAGCCGCACAACAAGCCATAGCAACCAGCCAGAATATCGATACCGTGAGAATCGTGGGGCGGCATCAGTCCGCCCCAAATTCTTTTACGGCTTTTGATGCCGCGCATATGATCATTTTTGTACAGCCTGCATGAATTCAACTGTTTACTTTGGAAAGAGAGTGGATTCTACCAGTTCGCAGATGATGTGGCCGATGGTGATGTGGGCTTCCTGGATGCGGGGTGTGTCGCGGGAAGGCACAGCAAGGAGCAGATCGCAAAGATCTTTCATCTTTCCGCCTCCCTCTCCGGTCAGCCCGATGATGAACAGCCCTGATTTTCGAGCTTCCTCAAACGCCCTCAGAATATTTTTCGAGTTTCCTGAGGTTGAGATTCCGACCAGCAGGTCTCCTTTTTTTCCTTTGGCATGCAATAGTCTTGCGAATACTTCGTCAAAGGAGTAATCATTGGCTACTGCGGTGAGGTGGGATGTATTGGTGTGAAGTGCCTCTGCGTCCAGCGGTTCCCGGTCGTAATAAAATCTGCCTGTCAGCTCTGCTGCAAGGTGCTGGGCGTCTGCCGCGCTTCCGCCGTTTCCGCAGAAATAAACCCGTCTGCCGCTGCGATAGACCTTGACGATTTCGTCGGCAGCTTTAGAAATGCTGGAAATAAATCCGGCATCAGCGATAATCTTCTGGAGAAGCGAGCAGGTGTTTTGCAGGGACTGGGTGATTTTGTCCATAAATTTAAATTAACCTATGGGGTGGAAAATTGCAAACAATTGCCAATTGCATGGTTTTATTTTAAAATCCTTTTAATCGGGAATAAATTCAACTGGGGGACAAATGGCCAAGAAAGAAAAATTGTTTCTGGAAAACAAGAGCGCATGGGAAAAATGGAACGACAAGGAGCGCAAAGCTGCCTTCGCTTTTGCGGAAGAATACAAGCAGTTTCTGACTGAAAACAAGACTGAGCAGGAGTCTGTGGAATCCATGGTAAAGATCCTGGAAGCTCAGGGTTACAAGAATATCGAGAAGCTGAAGGAAGCGAAGAATTACCCTTTGAAAGTCTATTTCAACAACCGGGGAGCCTGCCTGGCAGCTTTCAACCTGCAGAAAGATTATCTGAAAACCGGCCTGAACCTGATTCTTTCCCATATCGATTCCCCTAGGATCGACGTGCGGCAGAACTCTCTGCGTGAAGAATTCAGCCTGGCTTTTTTCAAGACAGTCTATTACGGAGGGCTCAAACGATACCAGTGGGCCAATATTCCGCTCGCACTGCATGGCCGCATTTCCACAAGAGCCGGTAAAACCGTCAAGGTGAACATCGGGGAAGACGAAAAAGATCCGATTTTCATGATCTGCGACCTGCTCCCGCATATCAGGAGTTCGCAGAACGACCGCACCATGAAAGATGTCTTCAAGGGCGAGGAACTGGACGTGGTCTCAGGCTCGATTCCTTCTTCAGCAAAGGACGACAAGGTCAAGGAGAAGGTCAAGGCCAAGGTGCTGGAGCTGCTGCATGAAAAATACGGGATCATGGAGCAGGACCTGTTCACTGCTGATCTGCAGTTTGTCCCTGCCCTGAAGGTGCGCGACATGGGCTTCGACAAAGGGCTGCTGGCAGGTTACGGACATGACGACAGGATCTGCGCCTATACTTCTCTGAAAGCTCTGCTTGATTCCCCTAAATGCAGGAAATCGTTCGGCCTCTATTTCATGGACAAGGAAGAAGTCGGCAGCATCGGAGCCACAGGTGCCCAGTCCAGGTTTGTGGAAAACTGCGTGGTCCGTCTGCTGGCCCTGACAGGCAGTCCCAAGCCTTCACTGGACAGGGTGGAACTGATGGAAAAGAGCTCAGGCCTGTCCGCAGACGTAGGCGCAGCGATCACTCCCACATTCCCGGATGCCTTTGACACCAAGGGCGACCCCAAGCTCGGTTTCGGCATAGTAGTCAACAAGTTCGTGGGCGGCGGCGGGAAATCCGGCAGCCATGAAGCAGGTTCTGCATTCACTGGCCGCATCACCAGGCTGCTGGACAAGGAAGGAATTCCCTGGCAGATCGGCGGCTTCGGCAAGGTGGATTTAGCCGGTGGCGGCACTGTCGCCAGATTCATCGCCCAGTACAACATGGACATCATCGACATCGGACCAGGCGTGGTTTCCATGCACTCGCCCTATGAAGTGATCTCCAAAGCCGATTTATACTGCTGCTATCTGGCGTACAAGGCGTTTATCAACAACTAGCTGATAGTAACAGAAAATTTTAAATGTTGAATGCTGAATGTTGAATGAAAAAAAAGTAAATTGACAGATGAAACCTGTAATTTAAATTCAACTTTCAAAATTCAATATTGTGTAAAATCAACTATTTTTCCGTGTCCAGATTAACCAAGTGGTATTTCCGCATCCCCATCCCGATCGACTCAGCGTATTCCAGCATGTGAGTCCCGCTCGCGCCTGAGTGCTCCTTGAAGGCATCTGGGCTGTGGCAGGCTTTATCCACAAGATCGAGGGAAGCCTGGTCAAGGGCGATCGGATCTGTGGAGGCGAGCACGCCTATGTCTCCTGTGAAAGGCTTCTTGGCCCTGGACAGGCAGTCGCATTGCGGCGAGATGTTGGCCAGCACATTGATGTAGAGCATGTTTCGTCCCCTGGAGATGGCATATGCGTATTCAGCAAGTTTTTCCAGGAAAGCGTTCTGTTTTTCCGAGTCAGGCAGAGGGCTGTAAACTTCAGATGTGCAGATGCCGATGCACTTGCCGCAGCCCAGGCATTTTTTGGGATCAATCCTGATCTCAGGGGTGATGGTGATTGCGCCTCCAGGACAGGCTGCAGCGCAAAGCCCGCATTTGACACACCTGGATTGATTGATGGCAGGTATGTTCAGGCTGTGCATGGCATACTTGCCTTCGCGTCCTGCCAGTCCCATGGCTATATTTTTGACTGCCCCGCCGAAACCTGCTGAGCTGTGGCCCTTGAAATGGCTGTAGACAATGATCGTGTCATATTTCGCGATCCCGGCGCCAGTCGCGAACTTCGCGAAATGCCTCAGACCTTCCACTTTTATCTCCAGGGTCTTTTCACTGTCCACTATTTCGATGGGAGCGAAACCGAAACCATGCTTTTTAGCGAGAGCAATGTGCGAATCCGTTGAACCGCGTTCTCCGCCATAAAGGACATTGGTTTCAATGAAAGTGGCCTTGAGTTTTTCCACAAGTGTCTGGATCAATGCTGGTTTCAGCCAGTTCTCATTGCCTTCTTCACCGAAATGTACTTTAAAGGCGACTGTCCCTTTGATCCTGTCGCCTTTGATTCTGTCAAAGCAGGCTTCGATTCCTGCAGGAGTGATGTTTTTTGTGAAAAAGACTTCTGCTGTGGGAGAAATTGTTTCAGCAGTCGTGCCGGCATAAGCAGTACAGGCATAGAGAATAAGTATTGATAGAAAACCGGTGAGAAATTTCATGAAGTCTCCTTTAAAATCAGCAAACATTGTTACTTTATGGCAAATCCCAGGCCATTCATCTTGTTCATGATGTCCTGCTGCAGTTTGGTGATCTCCTCTCCAGACAGAGTCCGTTCCAGGGAGCGGAAGGTCAGATGGAAAGTCGCGCTTTTCTTGTCAGGCGGGAACTTGTCGTCCTGATAAAATCCCCCGAATTCGATTGATTCGATCAGTTCAGGACTGGTTTTCCTGATTTCACTGATCACACGGTCCAGATGCTGCTGCATGGGGATCAGAAGGGTCAGATCAAACGGCACGCCCGGATATTTCGGGATGTCTTTGAATTTACCGGTGGTTTTGCATAGTTCCAGCATCTCCCTGAGCGTCAGCTGGACTGCAGCCACCCGCCCCTTGATCCCGAACTTCGCGAGTCTGTCAGGATGAATTTCCCCGAAATCAAATTCCCGCTTTCCGCATCTGACAGTACCACAGCGCAGAGGATGGAATCCGGCTTTTTCAGCCACAGAAATCCTGCCAGCAACTTTCAATTCCGTGAACAGCTGTTCGAGCAGGAATTTCAGTTCCAGAGCAAGGTTTCCATCATCCTTTTTCCTATACAGAGAAATGATCAGGACTTCGGATTCTGAATCAGTGGTAAAGACATGGCCGATTTCATAGAAGCTGAATTCATCGAAGAAACGGGCATTGTTCCTGATTGATTCCAGCATGTTCGGGAGCAGGTCTGTGACCAGCCTGTCAGCTTCCTGGGAAAGGGGATTTCTCATTTTCAGGGCATTTTCAGGTGACCCGGCCAGAACCGCTTTCTCCTGATTGAAAAAAGAATAATTATAGATCTCAGCCAGACCAAGGTTGAAGCTGAGAAATTCCCGGATTTTTCTCAGACTGGAATTGAAGCTGTCCTTGTAGGGTACTTCCATTGAAACCAGCGGGGCGAGCGGAGCAATGTTACCATATCCATGGATCCGCCCCACTTCCTCCACCAGGTCGATCGGCTGCGAAATATCCTTGGTGGCTCTGAAGCTCGGCACAGAAGCAGTGAATTTCGTACCGTCCTTCTGCAGCTTGAATTCAAGCGATCCTAAAATCGCGCTGATTCTGTCGTCAGTAATCTCTGTGCCCAGTGCGCTGCGGATGTAATCGAACGAACTGCTGATGGTTAGTGTTGGCCTTTTTCCAGGATAGCTGTCTGCCAGAGGGGAAGAGAAAGCTGCATCAGGGCAGGTTTCCCTGATCAGATCGAAGAACCTGAAGATTGCCCTGGAAGCGTTTTCAGGGTCCTGGGATTTTTCGAATCTCTGGGCTGCATCTGTCCTGAGATTGAATCTATTGGCAGTGCGCCTGATTGTGGCTGCATCGAAAGTGGCGGATTCCAGTATGATCTCAGTGGTGGAAGCATCGACTTCCGAGTTTCCGAGACCCATTACCCCACCGAGGGCCAGGGCGTTTCTTTCGTCAGCGATCAGGATTTCCGCTCCTGTGCAGGTTATTTCCTGCCTGTCAAGAGTCGTGGCTTTTTCGCCATTTTCCGACAGACGGATTACGATTGTGCTGCCTGAGATTTTCTTCCTGTCAAATGAGTGCAGCGGCTGTCCGAGTTCCAGCATCACATAGTTCGTGGCATCCACTATATTGTTGATCGGCCTGCTGCCAACTGCAGCCAGCCTTTTTTTCATCCATTCCGGGGACTCAGCCACCCGCAGGCCGGAGATGACGATCCCGCAATAGCGGAAGCACTTTTCTGGTATCCTGTTGTCGATCAGGACTTTCTGACTGCCATGCTGAAATTCATTAACTCGATACGGATTTTTCAGCTTTTTCCCGAATATGGCGCAGATTTCCCTGGCGATTCCGAAATGCCCCCAGCAGTCAGGCCTGTGCGTGAGGGATTTATTGTCAATCTCGAAAATGGAGTCATCTTTTTTCAGGATTTCCGCATAGGTTTTTCCAGGTTCAGTGTTTTCAGGGAGCAGGATTATGCCTTCGTGGGAGTCCGATAATCCGAGTTCCCGTTCGGAACAGAGCATGCCTTCTGAAAGCACGCCCCGGATTTTTTTAGGGATCAGCTTGAAACCACCCGGCAGCTCAGTCCCGAGCTTCGCCAGCACTGCCACCTTGTTAATTTCCACATTTGGAGCTCCGCAGACTATTTCGAATTTTTCTGATCCTGTGTCTACAGTAACCAAATGCAGTTTATCTGCGTCTGGATGCGGGCGGATTCCGACGATTCTGGCCATGATCACGCGGGAGAGATATTCGCCTTCTGATTCCATCCCTTCCATCTCTGCTGAATGCTCTGTAAATTTATCATGAACCTCCCGCGGAGTCAGATCGTCAAATTCTGCCAGGGATTTAAGCCAGTTCCAGGAAATTTTCATATGCGCTCCTACTGGGGAATACTGTGGACTGTAACATTTGAAAACAAATGCAACAGTTCACTAGAATTCTAATGATTCAGCAAAATAATGCAAGTAGAGAGACGATTTATCGCGTCCAATTCATGGAATTTCTAATGATTCGGCGTCTTGTTTTCTCAGGATACAATTGAATTTCCATGTTTCTGCTGATATATTTTCGCAAATGAGGCCCATGAAAACAAAATATCTGACACAAAGCGATTCCGATCTCAGGGCTGCGGCCGAGCTCTTAAGACTTGGACAACTTGTGGCATTCCCAACTGAAACTGTGTTCGGCCTCGGAGCCTGCTGTTACAATGAACAGGCAGTAGCCAGAATTTTCGAAGCCAAGGAGAGACCTCTTTTCGATCCCCTGATTGTGCATATTTCAACCCTGGAAATGGCACTGGAACTTTGGACTGAAATCAATGGGAACATGCTCCGCCTGATGGAGCGTTTCTGGCCCGGACCGCTGACTATAGTGGCTGGAAAGAAAGACGTTGTCCCTGACCTGGTGACTGCCGGTCTCGACACAGTGGCAGTCAGATTTCCGGATCATCAGGTCGCCCGCAGATTGATCGGATTCGCCGGTTTTCCGGTGGCAGCACCCAGCGCCAACAGATTTGGCCATGTCAGCCCGACCAGATCCGAACATGTCAGGGATGAGCTCTCAGGCAGAATCGCTGCGATTGTCGAAGGAGAGACTAAAATCGGGCTGGAATCGACGGTAGTACGTTTTGTGGAGAATCGTCTGCTGGTTTTAAGGCCTGGCGGGATCACTGTGGAGGAGCTGAAATCGGAATTTCCTGATACTCTGCTTGCCGATGAATTCCAGCAGAAGTATTCCCCGGGTCATTCGACCCGGCACTATGCACCTGAAATACCTTTAATACTTTTTTCCGACGCAGCTGACCTTAAGAGGCTCATCAGACTGACTGGGATCAGTCCTCAGGATGCGGCAGCGATTTATTTCCGCGAAGCGCTGATCCCTGAGATCGATAAATTCTTGATCCTGAGTCATGCGGGAGATCTCAGCGAAGCAGCAGCGGGCCTGTTTCCGGCGCTCCGCCATTTCAAAGGCAAAGTCTGCCTGTTCGCACAGAAAGTGCCTGAACATGGTCTTGGTCTGGCGATCAATGACCGGCTGAGGCGGGCGGCAGGGGGGAAATGAAGAAAGTAATAGATAACAGGTAAATGGTAATTGGTAAAAGATGAAAGTTAAAAAAGACTTATGTTTGTTCCTTTAACCTTCAGCCTGAGCATGTGATAATATATTAACAAATGAGATTAATCCTGATCAGTTTTTTTCTTCTGATACTGACGCTCACTGTTTATCTTACCGGTTGCGGCGGAAGCGGAGGCAGGAGTGGAGGCGGGTCCACGCTCAGCACACCTTTCCCGTTCAGCGGAAATAATCCGCCCCTCGCTGTAAGCTCTCTGAAAGCTTCTCCCTGGGGTTCCGGGGAAGTGGATGTTTTCCTGGATATCCCTGCGGACACTAATCTGTATGGTGTGAAACTTCTCAGAAAAACTGGAGCCGTACCAGCCTCATCCCATGACGGGACTCTGATTTTTGACAGGCATCGGCCTGAGATATCGTCAGGATGGTATATGTTCCAGGATCTCACAGCTGCTGCAGGAGTAACATATTATTACAACGCCTTTTCCTATAATTCAGTCGGCTTAATCAATGAAATCCCATCTGCAGGCTGCAACCTGAAAACGCAGGGTTTTCCAGCTGGAACCAGCCAGTATGTAACTTTTTACTGCGAAAGCGGACAGTCAGATGTAACTGCAGGCGACAGGATCTGCGCTTTTGATCAGTCAGGCACTTTCTGCGGCAGGGTCGAGATTCCTCTCTCAGGGACCGCAGATGGAAATTTCAGAGATCTGATCTGTTATTTCGACGACTCAGCCACCACTGCCGATGAAGGCGGGAACCTGGGTGAACCGGTTTCCTTCACTATCAACGGCCTTCCCGCTGCCGCCACTCCGGCAGTGACATTTGAAGCCAAAGGCACACCTGGTGTATTGAAGGAAATAACGTTGAAGCTGCAATGAATAAACATCCGTTAATGTAGAGACGCGCCATGGCGAGTCTGTACGAACAGGATATGAGGTGCATATGAAAAAAGTCGCATTTTTGATCGGCAGCAAAAGTGATCTTCCCAGGATCCAGAAAGGTCTGGAAACCCTGGTTGATTTCGATGTGCCGTTTGAACTGGTGGTGATGTCAGCTCACAGGGTACCGGAACAGGTGGCTGAATTTTCCGGACAGGCCCGTTCCAAAGAATTCGGCGTGATCATCTGCGCAGCTGGAATGGCCGCTCATCTGGCTGGAGCTGTGGCAGCCAGATGCACTCTTCCAGTGATCGGAATTCCGGTCAGTTCCGGAAGCCTGCTGGGGATTGATGCGCTTCTTTCTACTGTGCAGATGCCGTCAGGAATTCCAGTGGCCTGTGTGGGGATCGACGCTGCCGCCAACGCGGCAATCCTAGCCGTGCAGATACTGGCTTTGTCAGATCCGGCATTGGTTACTAAACTCGAACACGGGAGAGAGGAAGGGAAGCAGAAAATAGCTCAGGACAACAGGGATCTAAAGGAAAGCTGATGAAGAAAGGATTCAATGAAATCATCAAGGGTCTGACACTGATCAAGCAGGGTAAAGTCAGGGATATTTATGAAATCGACAGTGAAAGGCTGCTGTTCGTGACTTCGGACAGGATCTCAGCCTTTGATGTGGTGCTGCCTGTCCTGGTACCGGGAAAAGGGGAGGTGCTGAACGAGATTTCCCTGTTCTGGTTCGGACTGCTTGCTGGAGTAATAAAAAACCATTATCTGAGCGGTGTGGGATCACTGAAGCTCGATCCGGAAACGGAAAAAAAACTCAGAAAACGCTCCATGGTTGTAGCCAGATCCAGAGTGCTGCCTGTGGAATGCGTTGTCAGGGGTTATCTGGCCGGTTCCGGCTGGCAGGAATATGCCGGATCCGGAAGCATCTGCGGGATAGAAATTCCTTCAGGCCTGCGGGAGTCAGAGAAGCTTCCAGATCCGATTTTTACCCCCACCACCAAAGCTGAGTCCGGGCACGACCTCCCGATTTCAATTCCGGAATTCGAGAAAATAGTGGGAGCCGGATTAGGAAAAAAAATCAGGGAGAGCAGCCTGGAAATCTACCGCAGGGCATCGGAATACGCTCTGGAACGTGGCATCATCATTGCCGACACCAAGCTGGAATTCGGGATGATCGGTTCGGAACTTGTGCTGGTGGACGAAGTCCTGACCCCTGATTCATCGCGATTCTGGCCGCTGGATGGATACAGACCCGGCAGCTCTCCTTTGAGCTTTGACAAGCAGTATTTACGAGACTATCTTAGCGCCAATCACTTCCAGTACGATGGAATTCCAGAGCAAGTGGTGGCTAAGACCGGTGAGAAATATCGTGAAATCCTCAGACTGATGACTGCGGAATCCTGACTGTTGAAAACTCTTTTTTCTGATATAATGAAAGGGATCGATTTTTTCTGACGGAATTATAATGAAAGACAAGGTGTTCCTAGTTGGTTTCATGGGCTGTGGGAAAACCACGGTCGGTAAACTGCTGGCCAAGAAGATGGGCAGGCCTTTTTTTGATGTGGACCGTGAAGTCGAACAGAATGAAGGCAAGAAGGTCTCCGAGATTTTCGCGGAATCCGGGGAGGAACATTTCAGGTCCCTGGAAACCGAGTGGATCAAATCCGTCTGTAAAGGAAAAAAAGCAGTTGTTTCCGGTGGCGGAGGCTGCTTCTGCAGGCCGCAGAATCGGGAAATCATTAAGAAAAACTGTACTACCGTTTATCTCGAGGCCGAGTTTGAGACATTGCTTGAGCGCATCCTGAAGGATAATGACCGTCCTCTGGCACAGAATCTCGAAGAATTGCACTCTCTTTTCGACCAGAGAATTCAGGATTACGAAAAAACCGATTTTTCAGTGCGCATCGACGATCGTTCCCCGCTGGAAATCGTGGAAGAAATCATCAAAGTCATCGGTGAATGATGTGTATCTAATCCGCAATGCGAACCAGATCCTGACCATGTCTGACCTGACCCTCGGAGTCAGATCCGGTGTTTCACTGCTGTGTTCAGATACAATCATCGCGCTTGACCAGGACTCTGTTATTGAACGCCTGATTTATGAAAAATACAGGGATCAGCCGGTCACTGTTTACGATGCTGCCGGCTGCATTGTAATGCCGGGTTTTATCGATTCCCACACCCATCTTGTTTTCGCAGGCAGCAGGGAACACGAATTCAGAATGCGGCTGACCGGTAAAACCTACCTGGAAATTCTCTCAGCCGGTGGCGGGATCCTGTCTTCAGTGGAGGCTACCCGGAAAGCCCCGGAAGATCTGCTGCTGGAACTCGCCAAAAACCGGCTCCGCATCATGTTGCACTATGGAACGACCACTGTAGAAGCAAAAAGCGGCTATGGCTTGGATCTTGAAACTGAACTGAAGATGCTGAGAGTCGCAAAAAAACTCTCCAGGTACCAGCCTGTTGATCTGATTTCCACTTTTCTGGGTGCGCATGCCCTTCCCAGGGAATATTCAGGGAATAAAGACAAGTTTCTCAGTTACCTCCTGTCTGAAGTTCTCCCTGCCGTAAAATCTGAAAGCCTGGCTGATTATTGCGATATTTTCTGCGAAAAAGGGGTGTTCGAAATTGAAGAGACAAGGGCTTATCTGACTCAGGCCCAAAAAATGGGGTTCAAGCTTAAAATGCATGCTGACGAGATCCACGACATAGGCGGGGCCAGGCTGGCGGCTGAACTGGGAGCGGTTTCTGCAGACCATCTGGGAGCAGTCAGTGACGATGGAATCGCAGCTCTCTGTTCAAGCGGGACCGTAGCTGTGCTGCTGCCTGTGACTCTATTTTATCTGATGAGCAAAGCGTATGCACCTGCCAGGAAAATTCTGGATGCAGGAGTGCCTGTGGCGATCGCCACTGATTTCAACCCTGGATCATCTTTCTGCGAATCGATGCAGACTGCGATCACGCTTTCCCTTCTGCAGATGAAGCTGACGCCCGAAGAAGCCCTGTTCGCTTCAACCAGAGGCGGTGCACAGGCTCTGGAGCTTACTGATAGAGGAGAGATCAGCATAGGGAAACTTTCGGATCTTTTAGTGATCAATGCCGATAATTATCTGCACTTTGCCCATCACATCGGAGTGAATCAGGTCAAAGCCGTATTCAAGCGCGGTGCGCTGGTTTTTGAAGACAGTCATTGATTTGATCTTAGAAACTGGTTTTAATAAACCGGATCTTCGTCCGGCTTTTTGATTTCTGAATAATCCGGATAATCTTTGAGCTTTCCCGACAAATCACCCAGATACAGATTATCGGCCGGTGTGGTTGTCGAATCAGCGCTTAATTTGTCGAAACTGCTGTCTTTGTAATACTTATTGCCCCGATTTCCAATGCGTACATTGCAGATGCCGCGTGTATCCCACTTGTAATCTGCCGCCTGCTTTCCAAGTATCGTCAACTGCTCATCTGTATACATCGTGAGAGGTACCACCTTTTCCGAGGTGGGAACGTCTTCGGAAGTTCCTGCCCAGAGATAAGTGGGATGCGGGATGTTGCTGCCGGTTTTATGATCAGGCGACCAGACTGCGATCTCCCAGGTGCAGCCGTCAGTCAGGGGGTCGGTCGGGATCGCATTTATGTAGCCGCGCTCCACCAGTTCCCTGAGGCTGCGGGGATAGCAGCCGTCATGATCTTTGGCGTAAGCCACCAGTGCCCTGCGGATGGTAGCCAGGTTGTATAGCAGCACGTTTTTCTTGCTGTCATCGATGTACTGGATCACTTTGGGCACGATCAGGGCTGACAGCACGCCGATAATTGTGATTGAGATCACCAGTTCGATCAGGGAAAAAGCTTTTTTCATTGGCAGCCTTTCAATTTGAATAAGTTCTGTTCGAATCTGCATAGATCAGAATTTCAATTGAGTCATACAGGTCCTCTTCAGGATCTATTCCAAGTGGAGCAGTGCTTCTGACATTGCAAATGCCCCAGTAGCTGTATTCCAGATCTCCGGAATCCTTATCCTGATGGGGTCCTAGCAAGGGTGTCACTCCATCATCATCTTTGGGATTTCTGGGCAGAATTACATCCGTAGTAGCCCAGACAGGAGCCTGATCCTCACTTGTAGGCTTGTACATCACCCATTGCTCCTTTTTTTTCCAGCCTTTCGTGATGTTCCATTCGAAATACTGCGTAATGCTCGGATCCCGTATTTCGGTATATGGCTCATATGTTCTCCTGGCAATCTGCCAGTCGCTGGTGTCGGCATAAATGTTGAAAGGGATTTCCCGCATGTAATCCTGTTCAATCAGGCCCTTCAATTTCCTGGGATAGGCCCCGTTGTGATCCCTGGCATACTGTTCCAGAGCTGAACGCATCATTTTAATGGTTTTATAGGTCACGGCTTTTTTCTGTGTCAGGTAAAGATCATGGCCATAGGGAAGCACCAGGTAAGCCATGAATGAAATGATCGTGACTGCGGCAGCCAGTTCAATCATCGAAAAACCGGATTGTTTCATCATTAAATTTATACCATATCCGGGCCTGGTTGGCAAGACAATCACAGCTTGAGAATTTCTTGAATCTGCCGATTAATATCTGGAAGCCCGGCTGAATCGTTCTTTGCTTGTGCCGGAGCAGAAAAGATATTATAATTGTTTAAACTGAGAGACTGAAAAGAAAAACCGATAGGGCTTGGATGATGAAATGTTGAATGAATTGTTCTGTCAGAGGGTCAGGTAAATGGATTTTAAAAAAGAATTCATCGACAGCATTCTTTCTGCTGGTGACGATCACCGCGAATCAAAATTCAACGATCTGAAGCAGCGGGTCAAGGCGGGTGATTCCCAGGCCGCAGAATTGTTGAATTTTCTCGCGAACTACGAAGAAGTATCAGTCCGTTATTATGCCAAGAAAATCCTGGACGACTTGAAACAGGAGAAATCAGGCACATCGGTCGACGATGAATACGATGTGGGGACAATCCTGAAAAGCCTGGGAGAGAGTTCACACGGCCTGTTCGATGAAGACAAGTCTTTCAAATCCATCAACATCGACGCTCTGATCAAATATCTCAAAGACCCTGATTACAAGAAGAGAATCAAGGTGGTCCAGGGCGCCGGACAGATGGCTGACCCCAATGCAATTCCCTATCTGATCAATCTGCTGTCTGAAGAGCGTCATCCTTTTGTCAAGGCTACGCTCGTCAAAGTGCTGGGCGGGTTCCGCGACTCCAAGGTAATCCCTGTGATAGCGGAATACCTGAAGGACCCTGACCACAGGATCCGCGCCAATGCGATCGAGGGGCTGGAGCAGATCCCTGATCCGAAGGTGGTTGAGTTTCTGGTCCCCATGCTCCAGGACCCTGAACACCGCGTCCGCGCCAATGCCGCCAAAGTACTGGTAAAATTCGGCAAACAGGACGTACTGGAAGTTCTGGAAAAGATGCTTTCCTCGCCGGCCTTGTGGCTTAACGAGAGCGCGATCTATGCACTCGGCGAAATCGGCAGCCGCGAAGGTCTGGAACTTCTGAAAAAAAAGCATGACACTGTCCAGCGCGAAGAGGTTCGGATCTCGATCCTGAAGTCAATCGCCAAGTATCTGCCCAGTCAGGATGTCACAAATTTTCTCAAGGGCATTTATAACGCACTTTCTGATAAAAATTGCCCTGAAGGCATGCTGCTTTCCCATCTTCTGAAAGCCGGGGGAAAGCAGGTACAGGGCCCTGACAGCGCAGCGAAAAAAAAGAAGCCTGTCTATTTGATGGCAGTTGCGGCAGCTGCAATTCTGATCATCGCAGCCGTTTACTTTCTAAAGACCAGTCAGAACCAGGTTGTGCTGCCGGTTGCCGTCAAGCCGCCTGTGACGCCCACGACTGAAGCCATTATTACGAAGACCGTGGAAACGGCACTGAAGATAATCACAGACGAAACGATCCAGAGGCCGGTCAATCCGATCCTGAAAACCGAGGAAATCCCGGTTTTGAAAACTGTGGAGACTGCGGCAGCTAAAGCGATTGAGACAGCTGCGGTGAAAAAAAACCCGGTCATCCCCAGAAAAACCGTTGAAACTTCGGCTGTCAAAGCTCCTGTGATTAAGAAAACCGTGGAAACCGCGGCTGTACCTGTAAAGATCGTTCCCCCGGAACCTGTGGAAAATCCGGAGGCATCGAGTGAAGTTGCGGTTGCTCCAGTCGAGCCTGTTGAGCCAGTCACGCCGGTCGAGCCTGTTGAACCGGCATCCACCACACTCCCGGTTGAAACTGAAGAAGTCGTCAAGAGCAGCACTGTTCCTCTTAATAATGTAAAGACCGCGCCTGTGTCGTCGACCGGGGAGTCCCTCTCAACGATCATTGACTGGGCCAGGACCAAGATCACCAGGGAAACTGCCGCCGTGCAGACTCCTGTTTCTGCGAACAAGCAGATTAACCTCGACCAGAAGCTGCAGCTTTTCGGAGTCGATCAGCCTACCAGGGATAAGATTCAGCAGAGCATCGAAAAAGAGCGCAAGCAGCTTAATAAAAAATTTCTGATAATCTATCCCCAGGCTTCCAACTCCCGCAGCGAACGTGTCTATGTCAAAGGATTTACGGATTTTCTGATCAGCAATTTCAGCAAGCTGCCTGGATTGGATGTTGTCAGCCGTGAAGAGATGCACCAGAAGCTCGTGGAACTCGGACTCTCGGTCCAGGACCTTGACCGGACGGAAGTTGCCCAGAAACTGGGTGAGATGTTCAGCGTGGATTACGTGATATTCGGCTCGATCAGGGAGATCGGCAATAATTATGACACATATTACAAGGAATTCGTCGATTCCGCTCCCCAGAACGACGAGGCGACCAAGAATTTTCTGCAGGGGAATCTGGACAGCGACATTTACAATGATGCAGCCATGGCCAACATGACCATGGAAGAGAAAAATGAGATCGCAAACCGGAATTACCGGGAAGGAAAGATGTACTTCGAACGCAAGGACTACGTTGATGCATACAAACGATTCACCATCACGAAGCGGGTCCTGAAGGATCAGCGTTTACCATACGAGGACTTGACGGAATATATGCAGCTTGCTGAAAGCAACATCCGCAAAGTGAGCACCCGCGACCGGGACCAGCTTAAAAAGAGCGTGACCATGGGGCATACTTTGAGAATCCTGGATTGTGACAACCGCAAGGTGATCTGGGAGAATACCTTTAACAAGGAAATCTATTATTTCCATGATATCCTGAAAACCGCATTTCAGGCTATCTACGATAAGATGCAGATGAACTACCTTTCTTTTTCCTCCAACAGCCTGTTCACCGGATTCACGGAAAGTCTGGAGGCTTTTTTGAGGCTTTACAAGGCCATTGACACGATGGATTTCAATGTCGGAGACAGGATCAGTGAGAACAAATCCGACGATGCCCTGACCCTGATCGAACAATCACTGAAAATGGACAGCGACTATTCAGATGCTTACTATTACCGCTCCCTGGTCTATGCCCGCAAGAACAACCTGGTAAAGGCGCTGACAGACGCCAACAAGGCTTCCCAGCTCGATCCCTCCAATATCCGGGTCCGCTACCAGGTGGCGTTTTACAGGAAGAACCTCGGAGACAAGACAGGGTCAGACCTTGAACTGGAAAAGATCTCCAAGATCAAGGGGCTGCAGTCAGGGGACCTGATGTCCAGGGCGCATCTGGACCTTGCCTATCAGAAATTCCACGAGGGGAACAAGAACCAGGCTTTCAAAGAACTGCAGAACGCCATGATCAGTGATCCTTCTCTGGGAGAGGCGTACCTGGCAATGGGAATTTATTACATGAACGCTTCAGACTATCAGAAAGCATACTATGCCCTGGAAGAGGCTGACAAGCTGTACAAGAATTCCGTGTTCGTCAAGATCTGCCTGGCTGAAAGCCTGAAAGCTCTTGAAGACTATGATTCAATGGTGAAATACCTCAAAGATGCGCTGCTGTATATCAACTCTGACAAGAAGTTCCAGAACGGCGGAAGCTATCAGGTGGACAAGTACGACATTTCACCGGTCTATCAGGCCAACGCGGTTTATTACTTCCTGGGAATTGCCTTCAAAGCCAAGGGCAGCAGGGAACTGTCCCAGTCCTATTTCAGGCAGTGCATTACGCTTGAGCCTTACAGTGATTATGCATACAAGGCGCGGAGCGAGCTGGAATAGGTTCTATTCCGAACGCCGTGTGGTGTTATAGAATCTTGTGTATTTATCCTTGAATTCAAGCTTCACCACCCCGATCGGGCCGTTCCTGTGCTTGGCAATGCTGATTTCAGCGATCCCAGGTTCTGCCGTCTTATCCTTTTTGTAGTACTCGTCCCTGTACAGCAGCATGACCAGGTCTGCGTCCTGCTCGATCGAACCGGATTCCCGGAGATCGGAAAGCATGGGGCGTCTGTCTGTTCTGGATTCCACGGCGCGGTTGAGCTGGGAAAGCACTATGATCGGGACGTTCAGCTCGCGTGAGAGGAGTTTCATTCCTCTGGAGATTTCAGTGATCTGCTGCTGCCTGCTTTCCACTGAGGAAGACGAGCTGATCAGCTGCAGATAGTCCACGATTATCAGGGACAGATCAGGATTCTGTGATTTGAGTTTCCGGCTCTTGGCTCTGATTTCCAGTACAGTGATGTTGGCCGTGTCGTCGATGAAAATCTTTCCCTTGGCGATCCTGCTCGCGGCCAGATGCAGCTTGCCCCAGTCGCTCTGCTTGATCATGCCTTTCCTGAGCAGGCTCTGGTCGATCTCAGCTTCCTGGGATAGTATGCGCTGCACAAGCTGGGTGGCGGGCATTTCCAGATTAAAGACAGCTACTGGTTTCTTGTGCTCGAAAGCCACGTGGGCTGCTATATTGAGGGTGAGGGCGGTCTTTCCCATTGAGGGCCGGCCCGCTACTATGATCAGGTCTGCGGGCTGAAAGCCGGCTGTAAGGCTGTCCAGGTCATAGAAGCCGGAAGGAAGACCTGTAATGTGGTCCTTGTTCTTATAGACTTTCTCCAGCATGTCAAAGGCCTTGGTGACCAGATCATCGATCGGCTGGAAATCCTTGATGTTCCTGTTGTGGGATACAAGGTACAGTTTCTGTTCGGCCTGATCAATCAGCTGGTCGAGGTTGAATTCCGCTCCTCCTCCGCCTTCAAAAGCCAGATTCGTGATTTCCTGGCCTGTCTGGATCAGCTGCCTCAGGATGGACTTGGCCTTCACGATTTTGGCATAGGCTTCGATGTTGGAATAATTAGGGACTCTTGAAATCAGGTCAGTGATGAAGGCCGCCCCTCCGGCCCCCTCCAGCATTTTGTTGTTCTGGAGGTAATCAGTGACAGTGCGCAGGTCTACCGGAGAGCCGGATCGTTCCAGGGACCTGACTGCACAGAAAATCACCTGAAATTTCGGCTGGTAGAAATCGGTCTCGCTCAGCAGCTCCAGGCTTGCGGACACCGCATCCTTGGAGAGCATCATTGCTCCAAGTACAGCCTCTTCGGCTTCCAGATCCTGAGGGGGAAGCTTCCTGTCGGTCATGCTATTCTTCCAGGGCCTTGATTTCCAGGGCCAGGCTGGCATGCACATCATGGTACAGCTTGATTTTTATCTTGAATTTTCCGATCTCTTTCAGGGGTGCTTCCAGCTCGATCTTGCGCTTGTCGATCTCCATTTTAAGCTGAATTCTGATCTGTTCCGCTATGTCTGGCGAAGTGATCGATCCATACAGTTTGCCCTTTTCCCCGCTTTTCGCCGCGATCACGAGCTTGCTTTCTGCTAGTTTTTCTGCCATTTCCCTGGCTTCGATCAGCTCGCGCGAATCCTTGATCGTCTTTTCCTTTTTCAAATGATCCAGCATTTTCCGGTTGCCGTCCGTAGCCATCACAGCCAGTTTCTTGGGAATCAGGAAATTCTGGGCATAACCGTCCCTTGTTTCGAGCAAAGCACCTTTTTTTCCGAGATTCTTGATGTCTTCAAGCAGGATTACTTTCATGTGTTACTCCTTCTAATTTTCTAAAATCGAACCAGGAATCAAAGATTCCCAGCAGTGTCAGAAACAAAAGAAAAGGCGGGATCAGCACTGAATATACGAACACCACTACTATGGCCATTGAGGTGCTCCTGGAGCGGCGGATCAGCTCGGAGAACAGGAAAGCGAGCGGCAATGCCAGCAGCGGGTTATGCAGGATAAAGGTCAGGATCAGGGACAGGAACAGGAAAACCATCAGGGCCAGCAGGCCGAAGACTTTGATCCGCTCGAAATAGTTGTTCACTATGGCGAGGCCCTGGAAATAGTAAAAAATCAGGCTGGAAATCAGGATGTTCAGTGAATAACGCAGCAGATTCCCGCCGGTCGAATCAGGCATGTCCATCAGATTGGTATGATTCAGATAGGTATAGGCTTCGTAAAACCCCAGCGAGAAAATGAAGACGAAGATGTATTTCCAGGGAAGGGAGTAAAGGCTGAAAGGCACGATTTCCGACCGGAAATAGCTGAGCAGCAGATACTGGCCGAGCAGATAATAGATGAGCGCAAAGCAGGAGGCTGAGAAAACGAAGATCGAGGGATAAAAAATCTGGAACATGATTTTGAGCACCTGGACGAATCGTTCCAAAGCCACTTTCTGCTCATCAACACTCTTGCCGCTTTTTTCCAGGTCCCGCAGCAGGTCGAGTTCCAGCTTGTCTATCACCTGCAGAGCTTCCTGCCTGAATTTACCGTCAGGCAGGCTGCCTGTGAATCCTCCCAGGAACAGGATGACAATCAGGAAAATGGCCAGGCAGGAAAATGTGGCAAAAAAGATCGTACCTGCAGGGTTGAATTTTTTCCTGGCGAACAGGCCGATCAGGAAACCGCTGAGTCCATAAAAAGTGAAATAGGTGATTGAATTGGCTGGAGAGGCCAGGCAGACGAGGAATGTGGAGGCCAACAGGCTCATGACTGCAGTTTTGAACGGAGTGCGGTAGGCGGCAAGCAGCATGGGCAGCGAGGAGAAGATCGAAATCACCTGCCCGGCTGTCTGAAAGATCAGTAAAGAGCCGAACAGGATAAAAGAAAGAGCGCAGTAAAGCGCTCCTTCCAGCATTTCATTTTTTTCGGACGGCATCAGTGGTTATCAGTCCCGACAACCGGGAGCAGAGCGATTTCCCTGGCCCGTTTGATGGCTTCGCCGACGCAGCGCTGATGTTTGGCGCAGCAGCCGGTGACGCGGCGCGGCAGGATCTTGCCCTTTTCCGTGATATAGCGGCGCAGCAGCTCGGTTTTCTTGAAATCCACGTATGTGAGGTTGTCTTTGCAGAAGATGCAGATTTTCTTGCGCGGGGCTCTCATTTTATTGTTCGGATTCATTCTGGGTTCTCCTTGGTATTCTTAGTGTTCAGTGGTTAAAGTCTTAGAAAGGTATGTCTTCGCCGTGATCTTCGCTGCCTGTGCCGTCGATCTGTTCGATCGGAGGCATTTCAGAAGCAGCCGGGGGTGGAGGAACATCCGCTGCGCCGTTCTCTTCGCGCTGGGCGAAGCGGTCCAGGAACTGGATGTTGTCAGCGATCACTTCAGAGACCTTTTTCTTGGTGCCGTCCTGAGCTTCAAAGCTCCTGATCTGGAGCCTTCCCTCGACCAGCGCCAGCTTCCCCTTGCTGAGATATTGCTTGCAGTTTTCAGCCAGCTTGCGCCAGACCACGATGTCGATGAAATCTGTCTCGCGTTCATTGTTCTGATTCTTGAACGGCCGGTTCACAGCCAGGGTGAAGTTCGCGACTGCAGGCCCGCCGTTCGGGACATAGCGCAGCTCAGGGTCTCTGGTCAGGCGTCCGATCAGCAGAATCTTGTTCAGAGTCGCCATCAGATCTTCTCCTCGACCTTTTTATGCTCTGTGGGGATTTTCGGCAGATTGGGGATATAGTCTGCCACCATCTGTTCGTTCAGTTTGAGGGTCATGTGCCTCCAGATGTCGGGAGTGACTGTGTAGAAATGGGAGAGCTTCCCCTGGACAGTGGGCAGAGCCTTGAAGTAAATCAGAACATAATAGCCGTTGTCCTGTTTTTTGACCTGGTAGGAGAGCCTGCGCACGCCCCAGACGTCTTTCTTGCAGACTTCGCCTTCTTCTTCGTGGATGATGGTCTCGACCTTGTCGAGCAGCTTCTGGTAGCCTTCGGCTTCCATGGTGGGGTTCATCATGATCAGAGATTCGTAATAATTGTGATACTTTGTCATTAAGTATCCCTCCGGTTTAAATTCCGAGTCTGACTCGGTGACAGTACCAGTCCCAATGACCAGGCTGGTACAGGGTGGTGTAAGTATAAGGAAAGAAAGAATTGATGTCAACAGTTAGTGGCGGACCACCAGGTTTGACCGGAAGCCGTCTCTGAAACCGCATCGAAATAAAACGCAATTTCTGATATGCTGATTTTGCTTGGCAAATTTTTGTGGTGTGCAGCCATATATTTTACAAAAACTTTGATTTGTGGCGGGTCCTGTCCTGGTGTATAAAGCTGTTGAAAAACCCTCCGGGTTTTGTTACAGCTTCGGATACCTGGCCACCCCACAAGGGCTGGGTAATTAGATATGAAGAACATCGCGATAGACATCAGATATCTGGAAAAAGACCGCACAGGCATTGCAGTGGGTTTGAAAGCGATTCTGCTGCAGCTCGATCGCCTCAGGCCGGATTACTGCTTTCACCTTCTCTGCAGGCAGCCTGAGCAATCTGAGTTTGCAGGGAGCGATTACTTCCGGTTGAATCGCTTTGACGCCGAAATCTTTTCGGCCAAAGAGCAGATCCTGCTTCCCCTGCTTCTGAAAAAGCATAAAATCGATCTGCTGTATGAGCATCAGTTCATAGTCCCGTTTTTAAAAACATGCAGGATAGTGACCTATCTGCATGACTTCATTCCCCTGCTGTTTCCAGGTTATTATTCCAGGCTTAAAGAATTTTACTACCTGTACATGAACAGGCTGGCAGTAAAAAGATCAGACGTGTTACTCGTGAATTCCGAAAACACCAGAAAAGACCTGATTAAGCTCTTTAAACCGGAGCAGCCTGTGATAGTCAATCATTACGCTCATTCGCCTGAAAAGCTCGAAATGATCGATAACGGCATTTTAAGCAGTCTGGATCTGATAAAAAACGGATATTACCTGTTTGTTTCTTCCCTGAAATCCCACAAAAATCACCCCTTCCTGATCGAGTCTTTCCTGAAATCCAATCTAACCGACAAACTGGTGATAGTCGGACGGAAAAATGCGGATTGTACAGCTTCTGATCCACGCCTGATTTTCACGGATTTCATCAGCGACTCTGAATTGAACAGCCTGTATCGCAACAGCCTGGCCCTGGCAGTTCCTACGCTTTATGAGGGATTCGGGATTTTCGTGCTTGAAGCCCAGTTTCTTGGCTGCCCTGTGATCACTTCGAATCTGTCATCGCTACCTGAAGTGGCAGGAGCCGGCGCGATTCTCGTGAATCCCAGGAGCAGGGAAGAGCTGATCCATGCCATGGGAAAAGTCAAAAACGAGGAATGCAGGGCAGAACTGATCCGCAAAGGCCTGGAAAACCTGACCAGGTTTTCCTGGGACAGGCATCTGAAGACGCTGCTGGGGGTATTCGAGAAACTGCTTGAAGATTAGAGGTTGTTCCCTCAAGACCAGAAAAAATATTCGGTTTGTTGATTATTGAGGCGCGTCCCCATTCTGCTCCCCCATTCTGCTCCCTAATTATATCTTGACAACCACTCCAATGCTGTGTATATTTGCAGTAAGACTGAAAATATGCACAAAGGATGGCAGTGAAGTACATTCACAGAGAGATGGAAAAGCCACTTCTGGCTGCAGCCAGGCAATTCCCATCCGTCATAGTGACAGGCCCCCGGCAATCAGGCAAAACGACTTTGCTCAAGCATTTGTTTTCAGGGAAATACCGGTATGTTTCGCTTGATAATCCGGATATCCGGCTGCTGGCTGCGAAAGAACCGGCCCTTTTTTTTGAATCATTTCCCCCTCCATTGATTATCGATGAAATCCAGTATGTGCCGCAGCTTTTTCAGCAGATTAAAATTATGATCGACAATCAGCGCGAAATGCGGGGCAGATTCATCTTCACAGGTTCGCAGATATTTCCGCTGATGGCACATGTGGGCGAGTCTCTTGCAGGCAGGATTGCCGTTTTTACGCTGCTGCCATTTTCTCTCAGAGAGCAGGGCTGTGAAGTTGAATCAATGGATCTGCAGCTTTTACAGAAGAAGATTTTAAAAGGAGGATTCCCTGACGTTGCCCTCAGAAAGGACTTGAATCTCGAAACCTGGTTCACAGGCTATCTGCAGACATACCTGGAGCGGGATGTCAGGCAATTGAGACAAATCGGGGATCTCGGGGATTTCCAGAGATTCCTGCAGCTGACTGCAGCGCAGAACGGGCAGGTGCTTCATCTTTCAAACCTGTCCAGGGACCTGGGTGTGGCGGTAAACACCGTCAAAGCCTGGGTGACGATACTGGAAGCGAGCGGACAGATTATTCTGGTCAAGCCATTTTATCGGAACAAAGGCAAGCGGATCATCAAAAGCCCTAAGCTGTATTTTCTGGATACAGGGCTTCTCTGTCATCTCAACGGCATCACTTCCGAAAAACAGATTTTCAAGGGGCCATTATCCGGACAGGTGCTGGAGACGGTTGTCCTGGAGGAGATCGTTAAAAATTTCCATAACACGGGAAAGATCCCGAGAGTATACTGGTGGAGAACATCGCATGGGGACGAGGTGGATTTCATCGTGGAAGACAGGGGGAGAATAATCCCGGTGGAAGTGAAGCTGAGTTCCTCAGTCAACAGTGGAATGGCGAAAGGACTGAATCAATTCTGCGAACTGTTCCAGGATGAAGTGGAGCGTGCCTTTCTGGTCAGTCTCTCGCGTGAGAGCCTGAAACTCGGTCTCAGAACAGTATCGTTGCATTTTTCGGATTTCGTATTCAAAACTATTTCGAAATAGTAATCTGAAAATTTAAATCTGACAAATGAAAAGTAAAATTGTAAAGCACCGTCCCATTAATCGTCCCCATTAATCGGACAATGTGCCCACCTTTTACTGCCCCGCCGAGACTGTGAGGACACGCATGACGGTATTCTAATCCTGCGGGGGGATGGCCAGACGCAACCCGATGTCGCTGTACTTATAGTCAGGGCTGTTAAAGGGGCGAATCGCGGAGCGGCAATCGTGGTCGGTGCTGTACCACGAGCCGCCACGCATCACCCGATACGAGCCTGAAACAGGCCCTTGCGGGTCATCAGCAGGCGATGTGCTGTAATAATTCGATAAATACCAGTCATTACACCATTCCCAGACATTTCCGGCCATGTCATACAAGCCCCAGAAATTGGGTGTGGTTCCGCCCGCATCATGTGTTTTGGAGCTGCTGTTAACAGTATACCAGCAGTAAGCTCCGTTCATGGCTGCTCCCCAATAATATGCAGTAGCAGTCCCTGCCCTGCAGGCATATTCCCATTCGGCTTCTGTAGGCAATCTGAAGGTTCCATAACCGTGCACTTCCAGACTGGTGATGAAAGACTGGCAATCTGTCCAGGAAACCTGCTCTACCGGACAATTGGGGTAGCCAGCTGGAAAATAACTGGGAGTGTTGCCCATGATTTGCAGCCACTGTGCCTGTGTGACTTCAGTTTTACCCAGCCAGAAACCTTTGGTAATGTGTACTTCGTGTGTCGGGCGTTCATTACTGCCGCCTCCCTCACTGGCTGGACCACCCATTGTGAAGCTGCCTGACTGAATATAGACGAATTCCATGTTTACGCCGCTGCCCAGGTCAACTATCAGTGGCGCATTAGAATGCACTTTCAGGACCCTGCTGACTGGCACCCCGTTTTCAGCATACGAAGCTGTGATCTCAGTTGTACCAGCTGTACCTGGAGCAGTGAAGATATTACTGCCAACAGCTCCGCCGCCTGAGGTTATACTCCAGGTCAGATTGTGCGAGGTAAAAGTGCCGTCATTGTATTGAATTTCGGCAGTTGCTGGAAGATTGTAAGTCTGATTAGTCCCGATTTCCGCTGTTGTGGCAGACAGTTCGATCTCCACAGGCATTTTCGTGCCAGCCGGGACTGCGAGGAGGCGCAGGCCTTGGGCTCGGCTGCCGCTGCCGGGGTCTGCATAGTTACGGCTTGAGGAGCGAGCATACCACGCGTCATTATCCCAGGAACCACCGCGTACCACACTGTTAGTTCCAACTGCAGGACCTGAGGGATCTACGGTTGGAGAACTAGTGTAATAGGATGGGTCATACCAGTCATTGCACCATTCCCAGACATTCCCGCTCATGTCATACAAACCCCAGGCATTGGCCGTGGTTCCGCCTACATCATGCGTTGCACTGCCGCTGTTAGTGGAATACCAGCAGTAGCTATCGTTCATTGCAGCTCCCCAGTAATATGCGGTGGCAACCCCGGCCCTGCAGGCATATTCCCACTCAGCTTCAGTAGGCAGCCGGAAGGTGCCGTAACCGTGCACTTCCAGACTGGTGATGAAGGACTGGCAATCGGTCCAGGATACCTGCTCCACCGGGCAATTGGGATAGCCTGCTGTAAAATAACTGGGATTATTGCCCATGATCTGCTTCCATTGCGCCTGAGTGACTTCAGTTTTAGCCAGCCAGAAGCCTTTGGTAATGTTCACCTCGTGTGTCGGGCGTTCATTGCTCTCGCCTCCCTCGCTGGCCGGGCCGCCCATTGTGAAGCTGCCTGAAGGAATCCAGACGAATTCCATGTTTACACCACCACCCAGGTCAACCACCTTGGTTTTTGAATTGTCCAAATAAACCACTTCCAGGGTCTTGCTGAGTGTCACTCCGTTTTCAGCATATGATGCCGTGAGCTCAGTCGTACCTGCCGTGCCCGGTGCAGTAAAGACATTACCTGCAAGAGTGCCATTGCCGGATTTGACCCAGTTCAGATCATGCGAGATAAAAGTGCCGTCATTATATTCGATTTCAGCGGTTGGAAGCAGATTGTAAGCTTGGTTGACCCCGATTTCCACTGTGGTGAAAGACAGGCCGATATCTACAGGAGTGCTGGAAACAGTGGCAACTGAATGCCAGACATCATTGTACAATGAACTTGGCCAGTTGAAACCACCGATCACCCAGATTTTGTTGTTGAAGACCAGGCTGGTATGCTCTTTGCGGACTGAGAATCCTCCTGCTGCAGCGATGTTCCAGTTTCCGCCTGAGATTGAATAATAAGTGATATCATTATAGTAGTTCCCGCCGTCGCTGCCTGCGATCACCCACAGCTTGTTGTCAAAGACAATGCTGGTATGGCCTTGCCGGTTTGAAGGCATATCCGCAGTCTGAGTCCAGGTGATTCCATCACTTGAATACCAGATGTCTTTTTGAGCACCAGTGCCGTATCCGCCGATCAACCACATTTTACCGTCATAGACTGCGCTGGTAAAATCTGTGCGTGCCGGAAATGCAGCTTCAGAGGTTGCCAGTGTCCACTGAGAGCCGTCTATAGAGTACCAGACATCATGAACATAACCTGTGCTGTCCTGGCCTCCGATCACCCACATCTTATTGTCAAAGACCAGACTGGTATGATATTTCCTGGCAGAGAAATCCGCATCAGCAGTCGCAGGGGTCCAATCCGCACCATCAGTCGAATAATAGACATCATTGAATCTGGAGCTGCCGTTATTTCCGCCGATCACCCACATCTTATGGTCATAGGCCAGGCTGGTATGCTGCTCCCTCACTGTAAAAGCCGCATGGGCAGTGGCCTGAGTCCAGGTGATCCCATCGCTCGAATACCAGACATCGTTTGCGTAATAGGGAGAATCATTGATGTCTCCGCCGATCACCCACATTTTGTTGTCATAGATCAAGCTGGAATGATTATTCCTGGCTGGGAATGCCGCGCTTGCTGTGGATAGGATCCAGTTCGCGCAAGTCACCCGGATATGCGTGCTGATGGAATGTCCGTTTTCAGTATAGTCCACTTCTATCGTGGCTTCGCAGGAGGTTCCAGGAGCAGTGTATAGAGAACCGTTGATCGAGCCTCCGCCGATTGCCTGATAGGTCACGCTGTTCGCTTCATGTGAGGAACCGTCATTATGAAAGACTTTCTTGGAAATTGTGGAAAGTTCAAGGGTTCCGCCTGTAGCCACTTCCAGGGTTTTGGGATAGGTTTCCAGATAAAGGGGCATGACCTCTGCAGTCGCAGCTGAATACCAGACATCTTTTCTGTATAAAGGAGAAATGCTGCTGTAGCCGCTGATCACCCACATCCTGTTGTTGAAGACTATGCTTGAATGATTATAGCGCGGTGAAAATTCCGCATTTAATGCAGCCCTGGTCCAGGTGATTCCATCGATCGAAGACCAGACATCGTTCATGTAAGCAGAAGCTATTCCGCCGATCACCCACATCCTGTCGTTAAAAACCAGGCTGGTATGCCTGTCTCTGGAGGAGAAAGCAGCGGCTGCTGTGGCTTGAGTCCAGGTTACTCCATCACTGGAATACCAGGCAGAGTTATTGCCGCCCCCTATTACCCACATCTGATTGTTAAATACTATGCTTGAATGATCTGATAAGTTTGAAAAACCGGCGTCTGTACTTGCCTGAGTCCAGCCTGCGCCATCCGTGGAATACCAGACATCTTTTTTAAACAACCCGCCTGTGGCAATTCCACCGATTACCCAGATCCGGTTGTCAAAAGCCAGGCTGGTAAGTTTTTCACGGGCCGAGAAAGCAGCGCCGGCAGTGGCCTGTGTCCAGCCGGCACCATCCGTAGAATACCAGACATCGTTTTTATAAGTCCCATCATGTCCGCCGATCACCCACAGCTTGCCGTCAAAAACCTGGCAGGAGTGTTCAGATCTGATGGAGAAACCCGCACTCGCAGTGGCCTGGGTCCAGGTTACCCCATCACTTGAATACCAGACATCGTTTCTCTTATTGGCGCTGGCATCATCCCCGCCGATCACCCACATTTTGTTATTAAAGACTATGCTGCTCTGCGCCCTTCTGGCGTCGAAAGCCGCGCTTGCTGTGGCCTGAATCCAGTCCGCCACATGGATTATTATTTTCCGGCTGACTGTGACTGAATGTTCAGAATAGCCGGCTGAGAGTTCGACTGTGCCGTTCGAGCCGCCTGGGCTGTAAGAATGATCGACGATCTCGCCTGAGCCTGTAGAAATTGTCCAGGTCAGGTTATTTGCTGTGAATGTGCCGTTGTTGTACTGGATTTCAGCAGTCAAAGGCAAAGCAAAGGTGGCGCTGGTTTCCATGGTGACTTCCGTAGTGGGAAGATTGATGTCAACAGGTGTTACCTCAGCAGTGTCCAATGAGCACCAGACGTCGTTTTTCCAGCCAGTTGAGTCGCTCCCTCCAATCACCCACATTCTGTCCTCATAGACCAGGCTGGTATGAAGCGTACGTGCGCTAAACTCCGCTTTTACGGTAGCCTGTAACCAGGAGATCCCGTCACTGGAATACCACACATCATTTGCATAACTAGGAGCTCCGCCCCCTATCACCCACATTTTATTGTCAAAAACAAGACTCGTGTGCCTGGTTCGCGGGGTAAAAGCTGCTCCTGCAGTAGCCTGAAACCAGGAGATCCCGTCGCTGGAATACCATACATCGTTTTTATCGCTGCCTGTGCTGCCTCCGATCACCCACATTTTATTGTCGAATGTCAAACTGGAATGATAATCTCTGGCGGAGAAAGAGGCAGTTCCGGTGGCCCGGGTCCATGTCACTCCATCCGTCGAACACCAGGCTTCGCTAAATCTATGATAGGATCCAACATTGGAAAAGCCGCCTAGCACCCACATTTTGTTGTCAAAAACCAGGCTTGAATGATACATACGCGCGTCAAAAGCCGCATTAAGCGTAGCCTGGAACCAGGTGATCCCGTTGCTTGAAAACCAGACATCATTTTTGAATCCTTGTCCTGTTGTATATCCACCAATCACCCACATCTTGTCGTCGAAGGTCAGGCAGGTATGACCATAACGTGCTGAAAAATCAGCACCTGGAGTTTCCTGGCTCCAGGTGATCCCGTTACTGGACGACCAGACATCGTTTTTATCCGAACCGTTGCATTGCCCTCCGATTACCCACATTTTGTCTTTAAAAATCAGGTTGGCATGAAGTTTTCTCGCTGTAAAACCAGCACTTGCAGAGGCTTGAGTCCAGTCCGCCACATGGATTATCAACTTGCGGCTGACTGTCTTGGAATGTTCGGAACAGCTTGCCAGAAGTTCGACAGTACCGTTTGAGGTACCTCTCGTATATAAATTCCCGCTTAGACTTCCGTCACCGGATATGATGCTCCAGGTAAGGGGTTTTGCATAGAATGTACTGTCGTTGTATTGGGCTTCACCGGTGGCCGGGAGAGTGTAAGCAGTGGTTTCCATGGTGACTTCTGTAGTAGGCAGATTGAGGTCAACAAGGGTATTAGCAGCTGTTGCGGCGGAATACCAGACATCCTTTTTATAACCTGTGTCATATCCTGCGATCACCCACATCCTTCCATTTAAAACCACGGAAGTGGGGTTATAGCGTGCGGTAAAAGCGGCGGTATCTGTTGCCTTGACCCAGGCAGCACCATCTGCCGAGCTCCAGACGTCGCGCAATTTTGGACCGTTGGCTCCTGCAATCACCCACATCCGGTTATTGAAAACCAGGCTGGAATGTTGTGATCTGATGGGGAAGGCGGCAGCTCCTGTAGCCTGGAACCACTTGACACCGTCAGCCGAATACCAGACATCGTGCATGCGTGTGGTGTGATAACCACCGATTATCCATATCTTGTTGTCAAAAACTAGACATGTGGCGTCCCGTCTGGGACCGAAATCTGCAATTGCTACTTCCTGAGACCAT
>JAQTZZ010000039.1 GCA_028687545.1 Candidatus Wallbacteria bacterium | reverse complement strand
CGAACTGATTTACGAGGATCAGCCTTATACTTTTTTTTGCAATTTTGAATGTCTATATGCAGTTGTCAAAAGAATCTATGGAATCGAAGTCGTTTTATTAGGAATTATTTACAATTATTATTGCTGGTATGTGCCGTTTGTTCAGCAGAAATATCACAATTAGTGTTTCAGCCTGTTTGTCTCCTTGCTGACTATTTCGTTGAATATTATCAGTGAGTCTTTCAGATTCCGCGCCACCTGAGCGAGACGAAAGCTTTTTTTCTCTGGAATATTCTCGTTTTCAGAAGCAATTGCTTCAAAAAAAGCGATATCTATATTTTCCTGTATTTTCAGGAGATTCTTCCTGATCCTGTCCATTCTTCCCTCCTTTTTGCTGTTTTTCATAATCATTATATGTATCAAGTTCCATGCCAAAATCTGCAGAGCGGAAAAATGCCCGGAAAATCAAGTAAAATGATGATCCAGTTCAGGCCGGAGAAAATAAAAAGGAAAAAAATATCCTGAAAATTATCCTGATTCGGAGGAGGCGGCTCTGTCTGGTGTGATTTTATTTTTTATGAGCCTGCCAAGCGCATCCCGTAATCCAATGAAAAATTTCCCGATGTCCCGGTTGACTGCAGTTCCGACAGAAAGCCTGTACCAGGGCGAGGTCAGCCCGGCGCCAAAAGCATAGAACGGCACCAGCGCGATCCGGGCTTCATCCAGAAGATAAGCCGTAGCATCGGCTGTGGTAGCCAGTTTCACCCCAGCCTGGGTTTTCGCGCCTGTGATGTCAATCTTGGCTGTAAGATAAATGGCTGCCTGGGGAGTCACTGAATCAACGGGAAAGCCTTCCTTTTTCAGCTGCTGGAAACCTTCGTGAAAGGCGAAGAGCTTCGAATTGATATCTGCACGGTATTTAAGAAGAAAACGGTCGACAGCTTCATTCTGTGATAGAAATCCGGCACAGGCGATCTGTTCAGCCCTGGGAGCCCAGGCCCCGATGTGGCCGAGGATCGCTTTCATCTTATCCAGCACCCTCTGCGGTCCGAAAGCCCATCCCACCCTGACTCCTGTGGCTGCAAATGACTTGGAGATTCCATCAATATAAAGCGTGTAATCTCTCATCTCAGGGAAAAGCGAGACAGGATCGTAATGCTTTATTTTCCCGGATGTGAGCATCCAGTAAATCTGGTCGTACAGAACATAAAGTGGTTTCACTCCCTTTTTCCGGCTTCTGTTTTCAGAAATTACCAGTTGGCAGATTCTGGCCAGTTCATTCCTATCGAAAACAGTGCCTGTAGGATTCTGGGGAGAGCATAAGGCGATCAGGGATGCCTCTTCAATATGAGGGGCAATTTCATCTGCAGTCGGCATGAAATTGTGCGAAGCAGTGGTTTCTATGAAAGCTGGCTTTGCAGCCATCTGATGACAGTAATGATTGTTGTTCCAGGACGGCACAGGCACGATCACAGTATCCCCCGGATCGACCAGGGTCCTGTAAGCAGTATAGATGAGGGGTCTGGCTCCGCCTGCAATCAGTATCTGCTGTTCGCCGTATTCCAGGCCTCCTCTGGTTTTTAAAAACCCGGCCACTGATTTTCTGAGCTGCAGCATGCCGTCAGCTGGAGGATAATTGGTTTCGCCTTTCTCATAAGCCGCGATGATTCCAGACTTGAGCTCTACCGGGATCGGAAAAATGGAGGGATCGAAATCTCCGATCGTGAAGTTGTAGATCTGTTCCCCTCTCTGGATTCTTTCGCGGATCTCGCCTGCCAGCTTGATGATCTCAGAGCCTGTAAGATTTTCCGCCATGCGGGATACTTTTAGAATTTGATTCTTCTTCATCAACCCTCCGGGTATTTACTGCAGGCATTATAGCTTACTTGATGAATTTGGCAAATTTTTGTGGTGTGCAGCCGGATGTTGTTCGAAGGCCTTGATTTGTGGCTGGTCCTGTCTCTGCGTTACCATTTTGACCTTCTTCGGCAAGCTCAGAAGTCCAAAAGGTAACTCCGGCCACCCCACAAGGATTTCAACCCTGACAAATTTTAATGTTCAGAGACTTCACCTTAACCGGCTGTTCAAAAATGGCCAGATGCAAGGCGCACGAAACCGAGTAAGGGAGCCGTACTTAAACGTACGGTGACCGATCGAGGTTGAGTGCAACGCCGCAGATGGCCGTTTTTCAACAGCCGGTCAGATCTTGTTCAGGGCTTGAACTACATTCTGGGAAAGCCTGATTGTGCTGTGATCTTCGGGCAGGACTGTGTTGGCAGCCCCGTCGATCGCGGCATTTTCCACCTTGACCAGGCCGTCGTTGACTCCGCCCATGATTTTCGAAGTGAATGAATAAAACCAGTTTTTCGGTTTGTTGCCTGCATAAGTGACGAATTTCACGCCCTGCACAGGGTGTCCGTTGATTTCGTTCAGCAGCGGGCTGTTCACATACAGTTCAGATAAAGACTTGTCCACATGATCCAGGATCACCAGGCAGACCAGCTCGAACATCCAGGGGATCTTGAAGGATACGCCCTTGTTAGGGCTGGCGAGAGTCATGATTCCTTTCAGGCCAGGGACAGGAGTATCTTTGTTCTGGGCGAACAAGTCGCGGGTGATCACTCCGCCCAGGCTGTGGCCGACTATATACAGATCCGTGAAATTGTACTTGGCTTTGAGTGCCTTGATTTCATTCAGAAGCCTGGCTGAAGTGTCTTTGACAGCCTCTCCGCTCGGATAGTAAAAAGCCCAGGCCTGGAAGCGATTCTTATCCAGATTCTTGTTGATGAAGTCGAAATCGCTGGGGCTTGCGCCATGGCCGTGCACGAACAGCACCACAGCCTTGCCCTGCTGATATGGATCGAGCAGATAGACTCCGCTGTCCACCCGCTTCATGAATTCTGCCGGATCGTCGTAACCGAGATTGACGTATGTCTTATCGAAAATTTCGTTGTTCAGGCTGATTACATCTTCGTGCATCCTGATGGAATCCTTGGGTTTTCCCCTGGAATCCAGTATTTTCCTGGTAAGATCCGTGCGCCGGACAGCCAGGGCCTTGTAAGCTGCAGTGACATTTTTCACCTGCTCCTCAGTCACATTGCCGCTGTCTGCCAGCGACTGAGCGTAAGCGTGCAGAGCTTCGGCCTTTTCTTCCAGCCTGATGTATCCGCAGTATGCACTTTTTAATTCCTTGTCGTCTTTCTGCTGCAACTGATCGAATACAGAAGCCATGATACTGCTGTCATCAGATGCCGAAACTTTAAAAATAGAAGTCAGAAAAATAAATAGAAATAGAATTCTTGTCATCTTATCCCCTGTAGTCCTGATCTTTAATCTAATTTTAGTCCGGAAACCCGTTTTGTCAAGGGCTGGGTTAATGTTCAGGTTGACAAAACTTACTTTTCAGACTTAAAATCAATGCAGCACATTTGAAATTTGCAGGTGATAAGGTGATAAATTTTTAAAAAATAAACTGTGGAGGGTTGATGTCAGTTACATTTGGAACTCTTCTGTTTTCAATTTTATCGTTGGTACTCATCTTCGCGCTCCTATTCAACTACCTGATCAGGCTCTATAATATCACCTGCGAAGCTGAAGCTGACGTAAATGTGCAGCTCAAGCGCAGGCATGATCTGATCCCTAAGCTCGTGGATGCGGTTTCAGCCTACAGCGCACATGAAAAAAGAGTGCTGGAAGACATTGCCAAGACCAGGAGCGAATGCCTGGATACAGGGGCACTGCCTGAGCGCTCAGCAAGCGAATCCAGGCTCGCGGGAAGCATCAGATCCATCCTGGCCCTCGCCGAATCCTATCCTGATCTCAAGGCAGACCAGAATTTTCTCTCACTGCAGAAGGAAATTTCAGCAGTTGAGGATGCGATCCAGAATTCACGGCGTTTATACAATGGAGCAGTGCGGAATTACAACGTGCTGGCCCAGTCGTTCCCTGCCCTGCTGATAGCCAGAGCAGCCAATTTCAAGTCCAGGGAATACTTTGAGCTGGCTGCGCAGGAAGACGAATCGCCTCCAGTCAGATTTTAATTTCAAGGAGCGCCTGATGAAAATATTCCTGTTTCTGTTCATAGTTTTTATTGCCGCTTCTGCAGGAATCTGCGATCACATCCAGAACTATCTCGTAAACATAGAAATCAATCCTGATGACTCAATCCTGATCTATGAAAAAATCAGGGTCCAGACGGAACTGGATGAAATCCGCCATGGGATCTGCAGGGATTTCCCTGTTTCCTATGTCAATTCTTTCGGATTGACAAAAAAATGCGGTTTTTCGATCCTTTCCATCGAGATGGACGGAAATCCGGAATCCTATGAAGTGGAAAGAACATTCAGTTCAGCGATGATTGTAATCGGGTCGCCTGACAGAATTTTGTCCCGCGGCATTCACACCTATGACATCAAATTCAAGCTCAGCCGGGTATTCGGAATTTTTACGGATCATGACGAACTTTACTTCAACGCGATCGGCAATGGCTGGAATTATCCTATCCTGTCTGCTGATGTAAATCTGACAATTCCGCAGCAATTCAGGGGTAAAATCACTTCCTTCGAGTGCTTTGGCGGGAAATACGGCAGCAGGGAGCAGATCCTCACAACGGAAAATCTCAATACCGGATATGCAGTAAAGAATAAGCGGGTGCTGCAGCCTTTGGAAGGCATCACCTTTGTGCTTGGCTGGCCGAAAGGTCTGACAACCGCTCCTCCCCTCAAATTCCAGGATTTTGTAGGAGACAATCTGAACCTGTTCATCGGACTGGTCGGGACAGTGCTGCTTCTCTGCTATTTCCTGCTGGTCTGGTATAAGGTGGGGCAGGACCCCAGGGCTGGTTCAATCTTCCCGAGATTTGAGGGACCTGCGGGCATTTCCCCTGCTGCAGCCAGATTCCTGATCAATCGCGAGACCGACAATCAAAGCCTGCTTTCAGCCATCATCAGCATGGCAGTTAAAGGATACCTGAAGATAAACGTGCAGGATAAGTCGTATTCCCTGGAAAAAACCGGGACAGACGAAAGCCGGCTTTCAGATGATGAAATGATCATCGCTAAAGAGATTTTCAGCTCTGCCGACAAATTGAAAGTCGGTCCTGATTATTCCCATTCACTTTCCAGTGCCCTGATCAAGCTGGATAAATACATGGAGAAAAACTGGCTTGAAGATTATTATTCCAGCAACTTTGGCTGTTTCATCATCGGCTTGAGCCTGTCACTCATCACCTGGGGATTGATGATCCTGTACGGCGAAAGTATCGAGGCCATGCTGGCAATCACACTGATTCTGGTTTCAGGAAACATCCTGACATCCTGCGCGATCGGAGCAGGGATCAGACATGAACTTGACAGTAACCTCGGCCTGGAAGGACCGGTAAAATCCGGTCTGTACCTCTCCCTGGGCATTGTCTGTACGATTCTCAACGTCTGGCTGATTTATCAGATAGTGCAATTATACGATCTCAATCCGGCGATCGCCATCCTGATCACTCTGATCAGTGCAATTGACACGCTTTTTTTCTTCCTGCTGCCTGCTCCCACTTTGAAAGGCCTGAGGCTGATCGAGGAACTGCTGGGATTGAAAATGTTTCTGGGTATCGCTGATGCAGACAGATTCAGCGGCAGATCACCTGAATTGAACAAAACATTGTTTGAGCGGAATCTTCCCTATGCCCTGGCCCTGGACGTGGAAATCCCCTGGGGAGAAAAGTTCACTGCAGTGCTGGCACAGGCAGAGGAACCTTCCTGGTATACAGGAGGAGGCAGGATTTGTTATTACAGTTTCCCGAAAGTTCTCAATTCAGGCTTCAATTCAGTTGTAGCTAATTCAATATCCAGCGGTCCCTCCGGAGGAGTCGGTGGAAGGGGCAGCTTCAGTTCCAGATCCGGTGGCAGAGGTTTCAGCGGTGGCGGCCGGGGCGGTGGCGGCGGGCGGGGGTGGTGAAAGAGGCACGATCACTACTCTTGGCGGCGGGGGCTTGCAGGGATCGAGTTCCACGAGCAGAATTTTGAATCGCTCGCTGTCAGTAATGAAATCCTCGCAGCGCTTGATTAAAAATTCCCGCAGCCTGTGCCTGTCTATTTTTTCCAGGTCAGCACGCAAGATGTTTAATTTTAAAAAATCCAGGTAATTGTGATGTGCGATCTCAGTGGTATAGGGCGCAATGATTGTCCCGACTTCCCCGGTTACGCTTGGACACTGACCGCAGAGGTCCAGGATCAGCAGGAATTCACGCTGTGATCGTTTGAAATCAGATGCATAATGCAGAAGCTCTCTGAAATACTTTTCCTCATCCAGCCCTAGCGAATACGGGAGATACCCGCTTACTGACTCCACATTCTTGTCGTTTCTTGCGATCAGGCGCACCAGGTCATCCCTGGTAACTTTTTCGCCAGCCATCAGAGTCAGGCAGTAAAACAGTAAAACAGCCAGAACAGTTCTCATAGCAGTACCTATCGACCGAATCAGATCAGTCGTATATTGGACTTCAGCTTGAGGTGGAATGTGAATTAATCCAGCTCCGAAACACCTTGACATATAACCAGACCTGGATATAATTTTGTTAACAAATAAGCCGGAGAGCTTAGAATTCAGGGAGGAGATTTTCATGAGACTTACCGTCTGCGCTCTTTTACTGTTCAGCCTGGCAGCCTCTGCCGCAGTTTACGACGGATGGCTCTATCCGGGCCAGGACTATAATTTCCCTGTGCAGCCAGGCATGAGAATTAATTATGTGGAAGTGACCTGGTCAGACAACGGCGGGAACGCAGTGGGCATGCTCTACCTGGGAAGCCAGAGCTGCGGCGCCAGAAACGTAGCATCCGCAGCCATGGGTGTCAAGGAAAGATGGTATGTCAGCACCACTCCAGCCAATCTCACCGCAGGCACCATCAAAGTCTACAACGACACAGTCAAGATTTTTGGAGTATATGTTGATTACGGCTATCAGCCTGTGCTGAATCAACCCGCAAATCCTGGTTATCCATCCAATTATTTCAACAATACAGGGAATTACTATCCCAAGGCCTATCAGCCAGCACCTCGCAGTCTGGATCAGGTGATCACTGACGCCAATGACGAGTATAATGACCGTTACAACTGGCCCGGCTGGTATGAACCGGGCAGGGATTACAGATTCCAGCTCGAACCAAAGAAGAAGATCCGCCAGATCAGGATCCGCTGGTACTGCACAGAAGGCAAGGCCTATGCCTGGCTTTACATCAACTGGCGTATGGAAGGAACCCGCTATGTTCCAAAGGGTAATTATCCGTTCTACGACTGGTGGTACCTGTTCAATGCCACGACTGACGACGGCTATTTCAACGAGGGCAGGCTCAGTATCTATTACGAAAAGGTCTACATCGATTCAGTAGATGTTGAATACGATAACAGCTACAATCCAGCCAACCCGAAAGGCAATGAACCTGTTAAAGTGATTTTTGAATCGATCAGCAAGTAATCTGTTTTAGTGAAGATTTAAAAAGTCCTGCTCAGGCAGGACTTTTTTTATCAGATTCAATTTCTTAATTTTAAATCAATCTGGAAACTGAACTGAACAGGCTGCGGCTTTTCCTGATCTTAGGCGCACTGCCCAGAACACAGAGACAGTTTTTTTTTGTCAGTTCGTCGATCATGCCTGCGAAACTCCGGATATCAGAAGGCGTTGTGCTTAATATTTCATCGCGTTCCCGCTGCAGATCCTCGTGGCTTCTTCCGCTCAGGAAATCGCAGGCAGCCCGCTCGCCTTTCTGGGCTGGAGTGAGATACTCGTCGAATTTTCCGATCGTGCCGATGATGTATTTCCGCATTTCCCGCTCTGACGGTCTGAAATTGTCCAGATATTTTCCTGTCTCCCTGAACATCTGCAGGGTTTCAGCCAGATTCGGATCGGAATGGGATACAAAACAGGCATTGCCGTTTCGCTCAAGCGACAGGTAAACCCCGTAAGCACCGCTCCCGCGGGCTTTTTCCCAGAGATAATCCAGAGTCACGATCGATTCCAGCACCGCCATTTTCCCGGAGTATGAGCATCCCAGCCGGTTGAAATTATAGCCCTGCGCGATGCTCTGGACTTCCCGCTCTACAGCCAGACCCTCGTTTTTCAGGTCATCACTGGAATCAAACGAAGCCCGCTGGGATTTGATCTGCGGAATGGATTTTCTGAATCTCTCAAAATGCAGCTCGAAATTCCCTGATTCCTCGGCAGATGCTGTGAAACAGGCCAGGTGCAGCCTGTTGAAAACAAGTCTGTAGACCCTTTCCAGTTCTATCGCAACTTTTTTGCCTGAAGATTTCATTTTCCCTTCGATTTTGCGGAGAAAACTGTAAAAAGACAGTCCTGAAAGTAATTCCTCATACCTTTCCACTCCCGAAAAATAAGAAAGCAGCCTGCGCCTCGCGAAATCCTCACCCTGGGAAACGATGTCTTCCTCGATTCCGCATTTCAGTTCATAATAAAGTTCCAGCAGTCTCCCTGCTTCAAAAAAGACCTGTTCAGTAATCAGCTCTGTCAAAAGCTCGAAAAGCCTGGGCAGCTCCCTGGCTAGAGCTTTAGCTCTCACACAGAGCCTGGGATGGAAAACAGAATCTGATTCCGAAAAAGTCTGAACGTCGAACTCGATTCCACCGGTATAAAGATCTGTCAGAGTGGACAGCTCTGAAAAACTGCGTTTCCTCGTGCTCAACCTGCCAAGCAGTGTCGCAAGCAGACCAAGATAAGGGATTTCGTCGCAATTCAACCCCGACACATCGAAATAAAGGTCAAGATAGCAGATTCCTGACGTCTGCTGCGGCAGTTGAAGAACTATGACCTCATCATGCCTTGAAAGATTCTGCAGGATCCGCTCCTGGTTCCTGTCGATTTCAGACAGTTCAAGCAGTGGGAGACAGGCTTTATCCGCATTTTCGGGTATGGCCTGCCATTCGCGGAAATCCAAGTCAGCTTCAAGCTGCTTCTTCCATTCCTGGGTTGTGGCAGCCTTCCCCATGGCTCTCAGGCGCATTCTGAGCTCCTGCTCCCTCTTTCTGAGCAGACCTGATTCAGGAATCAGGGTGAAAAGTGACTGATGTTGGTTTTCCAGAAAGCAATTCCTGATCATGGTCGAGATTGTAGCAGTATCCATCGAAATTCTCCTGAGGATAGCCTCGAAATCCAGCGACAGGAAAGGGTCGCAACCGTGAATCCAGTTCCCGAGTGCAAAAAAGTTGCAGTTTATCCCGCGCTGGACGTCGCCTCCTTCTCCTTCCCTGACCGCAAATTCCAGACGATTCAGTCCGGCTTTTAAGATCTGCGGATCAATCCCGTCCCGCTGCACATCCGCTAAGGTGTTGAAAATCAAATCCCTGAACTCAGTCTTTTTTCCGGCAGGTGCGTCCCTGACTACTATCGAAAAGACGGGCTGGAGGTTCAGCCTTGAGAGGACAGTAAAGGAGTCCTTGCCCATTCCGGCCAGTTTCTCCCTGAGGACAGCACCCGGCTTGTCGAACAGGGCGTATTTCAGAATCTCCAGCAGATATTGGAATTCCAGGTCAGTAGAGAGACCGGTGGCAAAATTCAGGCTGTAGCAGGTTTTTCCAGCCACTCTGCCTGAAACCGGATAGGAAAGCTCCAGATCCAGAGGCTTACTAAGTCCCGGCTGCAGTCCGATCCGGGAGGCAGGGAGTGAAAGTTCGAATCCACTAAGGTATTCCCTGTCCAGGTAAGCTGTTACTTCGTCCAGGTCCCATCTTCCATATAGAAAAATCAGGCAGTTCGAAGGATGATAATATCTGCGGTGAAAGGAAACGACCTTCTCATGAGTGAGGTCAAGCATCAGATCCGGGTCTCCGCCGGATTCACAGCCATACTCGTTGTCCGGGAACAGCGATCTCTGCGCGCGGGAAAGCAGCAGTGCTTCGGGAGCGGCAAAAAATCCGCGCATCTCGTTGTAAACCACACCATTTGGGATGAAGCGCCTCTGCTTGCCAGGCTGCAGCCTGATCCCTTCCTGTTTCAGGATTCTCGGGTCCTGCAGCAGCTTCGGGTAAAAAACCGCATCCAGGTAAACATCCATCAGGTTGAAAATATCCGCCCTGTTCCTGCTGGCCACTGGAAACACGGTGGAGTCCGGCATGGTCATGGCATTCAGAAAAGTGCAGAGCGAGCCTTTGTCGAGCTCGATGAAGGGGTCCTTCAGCGGATATTTTCTGGATCCGCAGAGCACGCAATGCTCAATTACATGCGGGAGTCCTGAGTTGTCCGGAGGGGGTGTGCGGAACGCGATGGAAAAAACCCGGTTGTCGTCAGGATTATCGAGAAAAAGGAGATCAGCTCCGCTTTTTTCATGCCTGAAAAAATGGCAGTCTGAACCGACTGAGCTGATCCGCTGCTCGCGCAGCAGCCTGAACCCGTGTCTCACCCTATTCGAACACTCGAGATTTTTTCCCGAACAGATTGCCTTCTTTTTCGATCCTGCTCTCATTGCCAAGTACGCACAGGCATTTTTTCCCTGTAAGTTTGTCAAAGACCCCGGCCATTTTCCGGATATCTTCCATTCCAGTAGACAGGATCTCATCACGCTCCCGCTGCAGATCCTCGTTAGTCACCCGGCAGAGGTAGTTCCGGTCAGAGGCATCAGCTTTTGCGGACGGAGTGATCTGGCTGTCCAGATGCCCGATCGTGCCTATGATGTACTTGGTCATCTCCCTGCGGTCCGGATTGAATCCGCGCAGATAATCCCCGGTTTCATCGTAGATTTTCAGAGTTTCCGACAGATTGGGATCCCTGTAGCTGCCGAAACTGAGATTTCCTTCCCTGCCCACTATGATATGAGCTCCGTATGCGCCACCCTGGACGCGGACCTTGTTCCAGAGATGGTCAAGGCCGACGATGGTTTTCAGCACTGCAAGGTTACCTGAATAATCAAGTCCGAGCTGTCTGTAATTATAACCTTTGGCCACAAACTGCACCTGACTCTGGGTCATCAACCCTTCGTTTTCCACAGTCAGATCGAATCTGTAATTCTGTTTTGCTGCACTCGTGTCTGGAAGTTTTTCACAGAGACCTGACAGCTCTGCAATCAGATTGCCGCAGTCGGATTCGTCGGATGTGATGGATGCGACCAGTGCCTGTCTTGAGAACAGAGTCCTGAAGATCCCGCTCAAGATTTTTTTCAGACTGTCTGACTTCTTTTCGAAATTCTTCTCGAGATCAGCAATGAACTGGTAAAAAGAAATTCCTTTCACCAGTTCCTCATACTTTCCGTATTGTGAATAATAAGAGCGAACCCGTCTCCAGGAATAAAGATGTCCCTCCATCGGGATTCTCATTTCCAGCCTGGATTTGATTTCCCGGATCACCTCCAGCAGCCTGTCTCCATCAGAAAAATCGCTTTCCAGCATGATTTCGCCGAGGATTTTGAGAAGTTCCGGAAATTCCGCCACCAGTGCTTTTGCTTTCACCAGGAACTTGGGGAAGTAGATGGAATCAGTGTTCCGCTCAGGATAAGATTCCGGAAAGAAGGAAACCCCTCCGGTATGGGTGTTTATTTTTTTTGTCAGCTGGCTGTAATGATTGGACTTTGTGCTGATCTTGGTCAGAAGTCCTGACAGCAGGCCAAGATATGGGATCTGCTCCTCTCTGACAACCGAGGAATCGAAATAAAGATTCAGATAGGCGATGCCGCTTGTGAAAATTCCATGTTTCAAGACCTGGACCGAATTCAGGTCAATCACAGTAAGTGGAATTTCAGTAATCTTCCTGTCAATGTCAGAAAGAGACAAAAGCGGGATTGTTTCAAGCGCTCCAGCTTCATCGGGTGTAGACTGCAGCTGCTTGAGCCTGGCGGTTTCGGCTGTGAGCTTTTCCAGGTCGATTCTGGACAGGGTTTCCTTATGCTGCGTAAGCGCAGCAGAAAGTGCTGCCTGATTTTTCTCCAGCAGGCCTTTTTCAGGCTTCATGACCAGGAGTGTGCTGTGTCTGGAAGAGAGCAGATACTTTTTGATCAGTTTTTCAAAATAATCACTGGTCAAAGCTTTCCTGATTTTCCTGAAATTCCTGGAAAAGGAAAGATTGGCAAAGGGGTCTCCTTCATGCAGCCAGCTGTCCATCATCATGAAATTATAATGAAGACCTTTGGGAAGGCCGTGGCCTTCAGCTTCGCGCAGCTCGAATTCCTTCCTGTTGATGCAGGCTGCCACCAGTTCACGGTCTATGCCGTCTTTCACCATTTTTTTCAGGGTGTCGTTCACAATCTTTCTGAATTCGTCTTTTCTGTGTTCGTCTGAGTATTTCACGATCACGCTGAAATAGTTCTGCAGCAGACCCTCTTCGAACTGCCCCATCACATCCTTGCCCAGCCCGGATTTGATCAGCGCTTCTTTCAGCGGTGCTCCAGGAGTGTCGAGCAGCATGGAGCGCAGGATGTCAAAGGCGATGTAAAATTCCGAGGATAGGGGTTTCCCTACCAGCCAGTTCAGGCTGAGGAAAGCTTTGCCTGCAGTATCAGCAGACTGGGGCACAGGATACTCCCTGATAATCTCAATCGATCCGAACTCTTTCTGCATGGAAATCCTGGAATCCAGGCTGATACGGTCATAATCTTTCAGATAATTGTCATTGATGAATCCGAGCTGTTTGTCAAGATCTCCATTTCCATAGAGGAAAATGTAACTGTTGGAGGGGTGGTAATAGGTGCGGTGGAACCTACGGAATTCAGCCAGCGTGAGAGTGGGAATGGCCTCAGGGTCACCGCCGGAATCGAAACCGTAGGCATTGTCCGGGAACAGGGATTTCTGGATCTCCTTACTCAGGATGCGTTCAGGAGATGAATAAGCTCCTTTCATCTCATTGTAGACTACCCCTTTATAGGAAAGCGGGCTGTCAGGCGTATCGAGTTCGTAATGCCATCCTTCCTGCATCAGGATCTCGGGTTTCAGATGGATGTTGGGGTATAAGACAGCATCCAGATACACATCCATCAGGTTGAAAAAATCCTTCTCATTCCTGCTGGCTACAGGATACATGGTCTTATCCGAAAAGGTCATGGCATTCACGAAGGTGGAGAGCGAACCCTTGATCAGCTCGACGAAGGGTTCCTTGCTTTTGAATTTTCTGGATCCGCACAGCACCGAATGTTCAAGGATATGGGGCAATCCGGTGTCGTTATATGGCGGAGTTCTGAAGGAGATGGAAAAGACCTTGTTGTCATCGGAATTGGAAAGCGCAGAAAGCCTGGCTCCGGATTTTTCATGCTCAAAGATCAACCCTGTGGAATTGACTTCGCTGATCTTCTTTTTTTTCAGGAGTTTGAAACCGTGATAAACACTTCCGGAAACGAATTTCATGATGCCTCCAAATTTTTAGGAAGTGATTAGTTACTGTAAAAACCTCGCAGGAGCTCGGTTTTAACAGTAACTAATACAGTTCCCCTATCGAATCATCCCGCCTTACTCCCATGATCCGCCCTGTCATCCATTTCTTTTCCAGGACCGTGATTTTCGGATACAGCTTTCTGCGGAAAAAATGGCCGCCTTCAGGCTGATGAGTATTATCGATGATCAGGTAGTATTTTTTCTTTTCAACAGGGGTAAAGACAAAATCCCATTTCTGGCAGCAGTTGCGTACCAGGATCGGATTCAAAACTCCCTGTTCTGTCTCCAGCATCTTCTTGTAATTGCGGAGGCTTTCCCGGTCCAGGATCAGGATGTCAAAATAACGGTTTTCGTTGCATTCCACCATGAAATTGAATTTTTCGCCTGCCGCAAGGTCAAGCTCGATCAGCAGATAATGATTCCAGTTCAGGCTGAAACTGCTTTGGAATATCTGGAACCATTCCTCCTTGTCCAGAATCACTTTTTGCCCCTGCACCTGCAGGTCAGCACAAAGAACCAGGTGAAAAGAAAAGAATAGAATCGAAATCAATATTTTTTTCACGAGCCCTCCAGCTACAATAAAATTACACCCCCACAGGGACTCTTGCAAGAAATCAGAACTATTTCACAAGAGACATGAAAATGGCAGCCACCCAGGCCACCCGCCAGATAAATGTCAAAGTGGAATCCAGGGTTCCCAGCGCATAAGCCTGGGACTGGGTGGCATCCTGATATTCGCTCAACAGGGTCTGGGTATACATTTCACTGTCTTCCAAACCTTTTTTCATGATTTCCGAATAAAAAGCCGCCTCAAATTTGTTGGCTTCAGCTTCCTGACCCAGGAAGTGATAGAAAGGATTGCGGAGGATCAGGTAAAGGAAAGTGGCAGGCCTCTGATTCTGGCTGACATGGATCAGCTCGTGCAGGATCAGGCCGGCCTGGATTTCAACCGGGGCCTTGAATTCAGCGGGATCAAAGACAATTTTGTTTGTCATGAATCTGTTGGAGGCAGCCGCCTGGCGGCCAGGGTGACCGGGAATCATGACAGCAGGAGGAATTTCAGGCAGGTTTTTGATCAGACCCTCTTTCAGGCAGGATTCCAGAAATTCCCGTGCCGGATGCAGAAGTTCAGCCTCAGGCGACGGCAGCAGCAGTTTCAGCTCAACTTTTCTGGATTGAGTCATATTGATGTGAGGGTGTCAGCAGTTTGCTTTTACAGCCAGGGCGGCAGTGGAAAAAGCGGCCTGCAGGTTGTAGCCTCCGCAGTCACCGTCCAGATCCAGAACTTCCCCGGCAAAATAAAGCCCAAGCACGATTTTCGACTGCATTGAGTTCGGATCGATCTCTTTGAGACTGACTCCGCCAGCAGTCACCATGGCTTCATTGAAACCGCCGGTTTTTTCTACTGTCAGCGAATATCTGGTGATGGAGTTCAATAAAGATTCCAGCAGCTTGTTGGAAGCATCGGCTGCCTTGAAATCCTGATCGATTCCCAGCCTGGAAAAAATCACCTCGACCAGTCTCGCCGGCAGGGCTGATTCCCTGAGTACACTTTTCAGCTGTTTTTTCCCGGCAGCACGTACTGACTCGAAAAATTCACAGTTGAAACGCTTTTCCTGATCAGGAGGCAGGAAGCAGAGTTGCAGTTCGTCCCCGGGCAAAGCCTGTGCCGAAAGCGTCATCACCGCAGGTCCGCTCAGATTCCTGTGTGTGAACATGAAATCAGCATGTGTGATCCCGATTTTTCTTCCGCTCCGCCATAAGGATGCACCGCAATCCTGAAATGAAATTCCGGAGAGCCCGGAAAACGGATACTCCTTCACATAAATCGGCGCCAGGGCAGGCCTGGGTTCAATGATATCGTGTCCCAGCCCGGCCGCCAGCCCATAGCCGTCTCCTGTCGAGCCTGTGCCTGGGTATGATTTCCCGCCTGTGGTAATCAGGACGGCTTTTGATTCATAAATATTTCCGGTCCTGACTGAAAATGCCATGCCCCTTTTCTCGACTTTCTCCACCCGTTCGGAGCAGGCAATCCTGACCTGCTTTTTCCTGCATTCTTCGAGCAGGACTTTGAGTACAGCTTCAGATCCGCCTTCAGGGAACAGCTTGCCGTTCTCGTCTCCCCTGAATCCGATTCCTCTCTGCTCAAAAAAATGCATCAGCTGCAGATTGTCCAGGCATCTGAAAGCAGGCCTGAGAAAATTACCGTTTTTTCCGTAAAACGGCAGAAAATCCTCAATCTGCCCCTGATGGGTAAGGTTGCATCTGCCTGAACCGGAAAGCAGAAGCTTTCTGCCTGGCTCAGGCATCTTTTCCAGCAGAAGTACCTTGCCGCCTGCATTTGCGGCTGCGAACAATCCGGCCGGCCCTGCCCCGATGATGATGAAATCGTACAGCATTTGTTAAAATCCTTTAATCAATTCTACTGATAAAATAGCTAAATATCCAGATGCAGAAATTGTTCGTTGCTTGTTTCAACTTGTAACAAATTGCAACTTGAATAAACTACAGCTTCGGATAAAATAGAGTATAGAACAAAAGGGAGGAAGAGTGAAATCAATTTTCACATTGATTTTGATGGTAAGTTTAGTAGGCACAGTATTTTCTGCTGGGTCAGACAATTCATTTAATGGCCCCCCCCCAACATAATATGGCACAAATCATTGGACGGGATTATCCTGATCTCCCGACTCCTCCTCAGCCGCCTGAACCAGAACCTGCAGCCTCGACAAATATTTCAGCTCAGCTCAATTCAATCACTTCACTGATAGATTCCACCCTGTTTACCTTTTATCTCTCTGGCAAGGTAACTGAGCAGGAACTCAAGGAAGCACTCGAACAGATTTATGCAGCATCCCTGGATGAAATCGAAAAAAGCTCGATCCCGCTGGCTTTAACTATTGCAAGTGATTTGTCAAAAGGCTGCGATGGCTCTTTCAAGGCTTTTGAAACATGCTTCACAGCTTCAGACTCGAACCGGAAAAACGGTTTGTCCGTGCCAGCTGAGACAATACTGGAAAAGCTTGAGTCAGTTAATGAAAATGGGACTCTTTCAAGCTACATTTCCAGGATCAGGAAATTAATAAGCCAGGCAGATGCTTCACAGATTGATCTGTCAGGTTATGGCAGCGCAATTCGGAAGCTGATCGATAATTTTGGAAATCTGACAGTGGATTTTCACTCCAAAATTCTGTATGAATTCGTAGAAACAGGGGATAAAACCGAATTCGAGCGCAGGACCGCTTATTATCGGAAAGCCTTTTTTCTTTACAGCAAACTAAATAACAGATACTGCACGGAAATCAGAGCTGCTGCCCAGGAATTGTATCAGAAAGCAGAATATGCTTACAGCGAAGGGCGTTATCAGGATGCCATAGACCTTTATCAGCAGGTGATAGCATCTGATGCTGCATTTGCAGCCCAGAACGGCTGCAAATGTAAAATCGGATCCTGCCATGTATCCCTGGGTGATTATGAAAAAGCCCTGTCCTCATACAAGGAAAGCATAGCTGTAGATACCACTGATCCTTATAAACGTGCTTCTTATGACGGCATTGTGAACATCTTCATGGTACGCCTGCCCAGGACTGAAGCCAACCTGCTGCGAGGGATCAATTACATCACACAGCTTATGGATACAGTGCAGGATGAGAAAATCCTGATCAAGTCGCGTTATGACCGGGGCTGGATCTGCGAATATCTGGCGTCCGTTTCAGGGATCACTCCAGAAAAAAAAGAAGAGTATTATCTCGCTGCGATCAAATGGTTAGAGGAGTATCTTGGGGTATACAAACCAGGGGACAACCTTGCAGAACCATACTATGTCAGTTATAAAATCTGCCTCGACCGGGACAACCTTTACGGAATCTATCAGTTGTCGAATGAGAAAAAACTGACCTATTGCAAAGCCGCAGTTTCCGAATACCTGAAATATGAAGAGGAATTCTCGACAGTCAACCCCACTTATGCGGTGCAATCCCTGACCAGGGCCGGGGACCTATGCTACAGCCTGCCCGGATATTCATACACATATCATTTCACGATAGACCAGAAAAAAGACCTTTACAAGCAGGCCATCGCAGCCTATGAGAAAGTAAGAGCTAAATATTCGGACAACGCATTTTATTATGAAGGCGCGCTGGAGAAATTAGGATACTCTCACGAGCAGCTTGGGGGAGCGATTTACGACGAGCATTACTCCGATACAGGAGAGAGGATTTATAATCGGGCTGAACTTTTGACTGCTGCGGACTTCTACGAAAAATTCATCCAGGAATACCCGCAAAGCAATGATATGCTTGAAGCCAGGGGTTCTGTTTACAGCACTATCGCCAGTTCGTATAAAGTGGAAGGGAATCTGGCAGATGCAAAAAAGAATTATGAGAAAGCCAACTCCTACCTGAAATCAGTTTTTGAAAATACAGGGAAATACGACTATGAACGTTTGCGTTCGCAAAACAAGCTCAGCGCAAATCTCTGGGCAATAGGAACAGCGAATTGGGAACTGGCAGGGAACAAAGAGGTGAGAAACAAATACGGGCAGCAGGCCATTGGCGAATATCAGAAAATCATCGATTTTCCGAAAGCCGACAGCTACACTCTGACAGCAGCGAAAATTGCGCACGGAGACATTGAAAAGGGCTGCGAAAACTACGCACAAGCCATCAAATGGTATGACCAGCTCATCTTAGATTATGGTGCAGGCACTGACTACCTGGCGCAATGGGCAATCGGCAGCAGCTGGCTAGGCCTCGGAGACTGCTATTATGCTGTTGACGATTATCAGACTGCGCTTGCCAAGTACAAGACTCTCGACACATTGTCGAACGCCGCGGATTACAAACCTTCATCCAAACTCGGGCAGGGGAAATGCGAAGCAAAGCTCAAAAACTACAGCCATGCCCAGGAATTGCTGGCCCTGGTGGTGGAAAACTATCATGAAGGGGCTTGGTACTATGACAAGTATGTAATTCCAGCCAAAGACACGCTCAAAGATTTCCTCCACGTCAAGATCGACCCGATGATTGACACCATTGCCGAAGGTGAGAAAAAGACCTTCACAGCCACCATAGTCTACCCTGACGACACCCAGGCCATGGTGCCATCAGGCTCGATCAGGGAATGGAAATGGGAAGAGACAGGCAATGAAGGTGACGGCCATGTCTTTGAACCTTCCGGAAACACCGCAACTTACAAAGGTGGCACTGGCGATTTCCAGGACACGATCCTGACAGCAAAATGCAGGATTGATGCGGGTGGATACGGCGCAAGGGCAGTGTCATCTGAAATATGGATTGAGGGGGATAATCAGGTGCCTGTGAGCCTGGTGAATGAAGACGGGAAGAGAATAAAGTTTGCGCCGATGTATATTCCCTGGGATGGAGCGCACCGTGGAATGCCACCTGAAGTAAATACGCCTCTTCCGATGACCTTAAAATTCTCTACTCAATATTCTGTCGAAAATCCGGATCAGATCAGAATGTATTTTACCAGTCCGGCAGAGACTCATGAAACTGAGATTATTTATGATGAAACCGATGTAGACAGCCATGTTTTCGAATCGCAAGACAAGAATAGCATAATCGAAATTGTTTCACCCCTTCCCATGGCTCAAAACGAGGCGATGCCAAGAAATTTTCCCCGGGAAAATCCAGGCGAAGACCTGCTTAAATTCAATCTGAAATATTCCGGTGAAGTGATTTTCCTTGAACTGCCGATCTGGAAGGGTCCGGGATATGGCACAAACGAAACACGACTTGATAACTATGCGGCATCCAATCAAGTATTCCCACGTGAGAAATGCGCTGACTTGAATCCTGAAAAGTACTTGACTAAAAACACACGGATGTTTATCAGGGTTGCTGATTCCGGGATGAAAGCTGATTCAGTCACAGTTAAAATCAAGAGCAGCATAGAAGAGCGGGAAATAATCTGTAATAAAACTGGTCCAGGGATTTTCCTTTCATCAGGTATCGTCCCGTTAAACAAGGAATACTCGCAGGACATAATTGCTTTGCTCGGTAAAACATATGGTGCGTTCAGAACAAATCCTGACAGTTCGCTCGGATCTCATGAGATCGAATTGGATTATAGCCACAGCAAACAGGGATCAGTGAAACATCATTATGCGCCTAAAAAACCGGCTTTAGTGATCATGGCTTTACCGGCTACAAGGGATATTGATCAGGAATCAGAAGGACTGCAGAAAGCTCTTCAGGCATTTTACAAATGGGATTTCAAATGGAATGCCTCCCGAGCAATAGAAATAGTAACGTCCACAATCGATTCAATTCAGCGATGCTACAGTGTGGATGTAAATCTGTCTCCAACTTATCGGAATTTCGATGTCAGCTATACCGACTTTATTCCATTGCAGAACTATGATGTTGTATACATCACTGCTCACGGAGAAGAAATGTCAGATTACAGTGCATTTGATGTTTATGAGAATTCATCGGATTGGGATGCTGAAAAACCAGCAACTTATCTGGTAAAAGCTGATCAGATATATCAAATATATGCCTTGGATAAAGAGACTCGATCCAACAAATTGATTATTCTGAACTGCTGTTATCTGGGAGCTGAAAAAAACATTAACCATTGGTTCAAAACTCCCTCTTCATTAAAGGGATTTCATACCAAATGCCTGCTCGGATGGGTGGGTACCCCACCGATGATTCTGGGGACCGGATACTTTAAGATATTTTTCGATCACATTGATTTGAAAAGACCAACAACTATTCTGGAAGCGTCGCTGATTCCGGATGTTCCGGTCGAGGTGTATCAGAATGCCAGGGGTAATATGGCTGAGGTTCTCCCATGATCTTAAAGAAAATCGGGATAATGTTTACATTAATTTTGATTTACTGGGGAGTTCAGATATCGACCAATCGTGAAGATTGCTTGGACCAGAGAAACACTATGCCCTTGTTCATTGAAGGCTGGCTGGACAATCTTGGTTATCTTCCGGAAAATCTTTCCCAATTGAATCTGAATTTCTACAACAATTGGAAACAAGATGAGTCAAGTCATCAACCAAGTCTTTACGTAGGGACAAAATCAGGGAAAGCACGGGTTGCGCGAAAGATCGACAGAAAAGATGGAAGACACATCTCGGAATTTCTCCCAGACTGTCCTTCATTTGGCGGTGTTCTTATACTCAGACATCTAATTTCAGGCTATGAATGTCTCTGCAGATTGCATAATCTTAAACAATATTATTTCCCTGAAACCACGACTAATGAAAACCTGATCAATCTTCTGAGTAACTGGGAATTATCTCCCGAATTTAGGCATGCTGACTATAAAAAAGCCTTAGAACTGATAAAAAAAAGCTCTGGGCTTGATGAACGCGATAACTCTGGATGTACACCGCTGATGTTGGCGATAAGATATGGTTGCTACGATCTTGCTCTCGCCTTGATAGATAATAACGCTGATTTCAATGCATTGGACAACCAGGGAGAGACACCGATACAATACTCTTTACGTGCGTTCAGCAGATCGTTTGTTTATTTTGATACTACAGAAAATCTTTACAAAACTATGAGCAAGCAATCCATCACGAAAGATATTTCTAGCTGGAGGAAAGAAAGATACAATATAGACATTGACCGATCAAGGCGACTGGCGAATGACATTTCCTTAAAATTGATTGGAAAAGGAGCGACTATTTCAGTAATTGGACCTGCTAACAGGACATTATTAATGGAAGCAGTATTATTAAATTTGCGAGAAGTAGTGAGCGCATTAATAAACAAAGGAATAGATCTCAGCGCACGCGACAAATGGGGGCATACTGCTTTATTTATGGCTAAAGAGTTGAAATGCAACGAGATTACCGCTCTGCTGATCAAAGCCGGTGCAAAGGAGTAATCATCAACAAAATCGACCCCATGATCTTGCCCACGAAAAATTGACACTCTGTTAATGCTAAATAGGAAACGGAGGGCTAGATGGAAAAAGTGAAACAAAGTAGGCAAGTGTACTATCTCGAATTCAAGTTCTCGATCATGAAGTAAGTGAAAAACTGCTGGAAAAGCTTGAAAAAGAGTCCGAAGTGGTGCTAATCAACAAGATGTTGTAGAATCTTGATATGAAATTACTACTTGTTTTCCTGACTTTGATGGCTACCGCCGTATTCGCCTTTGACACCGACTATTTCATCAGTTTCAAGGGCATCCGCGAGCTGCATTTCAGTTCCAGCCTGGTGACGGACAGCTACGATCTCACTGACCACAGGTTTTACGAACTGATCGGCTGTTATCTGGAAGAGGATGGATTCATCCATCTCAATGACAGGGCCACTAATGAGATATATCTCGAATTTTCCACTTTTACAGTCAAAGATTTCGAACGGGATTATTTCAGGCTGTATCTGGAGCTCAGAAATCCCTCAGGCAGGCTCTGGAGCATGGCTACCTTCGGAATGGTGCCGCCGGATGAAATGACTGAGCGGGTGGAACGCAAGCTGGAAATCATGCTGAACTATTTTTACTATGAATATCTGGATGTAAACAACATCATCAAGGAATCCAGGAAAAAGGTCAAAAATTACAGCCAGTGGTACAGAACCAAGATCTGGAACAAGAAAGGCAGCTACCGCGACTTCTACTTCAAGGATGACCTGGATACCAAGAAAGCCCTGCCTTTCCCCGACGAACAGCACGGAAGAATCGAATAGTCATCTCCCTCTATCCTTCGGGTAGCCGGTGGTCTGATGAACAAACTCGGATTCGTCGTGCTCGCCATGCATCATCCTGAATAATTCAGACAGTTCCATGGATGCCTTCATGAAAATCACGCCTACTGCAGCTTCGATCCTGATGCCTGCCACGCGGGTATTGGGAATCCAGTCAATCACTTCACCGGCTGAGGTCTCTTTTTTGATCTCAGGGTATTTTTCCAGGATTTTGCAGCCTAATGCGCTTTCGGCAACTATGAAATCCTTGAATTCAGGTCCTGCGAATTTATAATCCCAGACCATTTTCGCGAAACCGTAATGATTCATCACCCGCTGCATGGAAAGTGTGGTCCGGTCTTCCCTGCCTTCTTCCATCCTGTCCAGATAACCCCCTACCCTGCAGTCAGTGTCTTTCCATAGTTCCACGAATTCCTGATAGCGGAGACCGTCCCTGGTGCGTTCCTGGAGTTTTTTCAGGGTCAGCACAGCTTCATATCTGGTAGTGGCTATACAGTCAAGGCAGAAGCAGAACAGCAGCAAGATCAAGGGTAATTTCATGGTTGTCTCCTGTTAAAAGGCATGTAGGGGCTAACGGCCGTTCGCAAGCACGAAGTCGCCCTTACGAATCATATAGCCCCGAATCCGGATGTGCGCAAATCCACTGACTTATGCTGCCATTGCATCCGGCTGTCATCTGTTTTATAATTTCAGCATCATGAAAACCGCTAAATTCGATGTCCCAGTGGACCGTTACATTTGTTTTTACCAATCGACCTTTTGGCGGAATCCTGCACCACGAGACTTTTGCTCAGCGGGATTATCATGAAAAACAAATGTTACGGACCACTGGCCCCTGAAATCATCGGCATCGGCGAAATCAGGGAACCTGCGCTGGTGATCGATCTGGATGACAATGTCCTGTTTCTCAACGACGAGGCAGTGCTGGAATATGGGAATCCGGGGAAAAAGAAGAAATGCTGGCAGGTGATCCACGGTCTGGACTCACCCTGCTGGAAAAATATGGAATACCCCTGCCCCAAGAAAATCATGCAGGACAGTCAGCTGGATCAATATTCGGCGATCCATGTGCACAAATCCAGGGAAGGGGAAAACTATTTCCTGGTAAGCTGTTCCTACCTTAAAGAGAAGCGGCTGATCGTGGAAATGCATATCAAGGTCAGCCGGATCATCGACGAAATGATCAGCCACGGCATTCTCAATGCCGACGACCTGAGGGAAGTTTTCTATGCGAAGCTTAATTATCTGGTAGGTAAAGATCACTTCATCAAAAAACTCAGCAATCACCTCAGAGAAAAAAAAGTCAGATTCCTGAGCATCATGGATCTGCGCGGACTCTCATTCATCAACAAATTTTACGGCATGGTGGCCGGCGACCTGATGATCAAGTCCCTGGAAGAGGCAATTTTTGACGTGCTGCGGGAGTCAGGCGGGGAAAGCATCTTTTCCCGGGCCGCAGGCGATGAGTTCGTTGTTCTGCACAGCACAAAAAAGCGCTCCGAAGTCAGGAAGATCGAAAAGGCAGTCCTCAAGCGTCTCGCTGACAGGACCCTGACTTTCGTGGACGAGCATATCAGAACCAGGATCTCGCTCGGCACTCTGGAGATCAGTGATACCAAAGATTACCATGTGGACGAAGTGCTCAAGCTCCTCTCATTCTCCAAATCCCAGGCCAAGAAATCCTCGGAAAAAAAATATTATCTCGGCATGTCTGCCCAGCAGGACGAACTGCTGCATGAATTCCATGAAAAGAGCCTCTGCTTCGACGAAGTCCAGAAAGCCTTATCTGAAAACAAGATCGAGCTCTTCTTCCAGCCGATCGTTGATCTCAACACTGGAGAAATCTTTGATCTGGAAGCCCTGGTGCGGATCGGAAAAACAGGCAGTTATCTGCCTGCGAATATCTTTATTGACCTGATCTACGAATTGGACCAGATCCTGAAGCTCGACTCTCTTGTTTTCAAAAAAATCATCAGCTACGCAGACCAGATCGCGAAGATCTGCCCCCGCATCTTTATCAACATTGGTCCAAATTCGCTGAAATCCAAACAATTCCGGAAAATCCTGGATCATACAGTCAGGGAGCTTTCCCGCTCCGGACTGGAGCTTACCATCGAACTCACAGAGCAGTCCCTGCTGGAAAACGCGGACATCGTGAAGTTCATTCATGATAAATACGGATTCCACTTCGGGATCGACGATTTCGGAACCGGTTATTCTTCATTCAAGACAGTGGCTGACCTCTCAAACAGCGGGGCCGTCTCAGTGATCAAGATCGACGGTTCCCTCACCAAGGGAATCCAGAAGTCTGCGGAAAACCTGACTATAGTGCGTGCCATCGCCGGCATGGCGCGGACTCTGAACCTGAAGACAATCGGAGAATTCATCGACAACAGGGTGGATCTTTCCGTGATCAGGGCGATCGGGGTGGACCTGGGCCAGGGCTATCTGTTTTCAAAACCGGTCAAGATTGAGGACCTTTTAAAAGACAATTTACTTAAAAAAATCAGGCGTGAACTGAAGTAAGAAATAAGAATCACCACTCCATTCCGGAATCTTTTCGAGATGCATGATTGATCAGGTTCAAGCCCGGCATGGTCTTGGAGATAACCCCCACCTGCTCGTCATTCAATGAATTGAGCGAGATGTCAAGTATTTTAAGGTTACCCAGTTTTTTCAATGGTGTGAGATCAGTAATCCTGTTCTCGCTGAGAAACAGATATTTGAGCTTGTCGAGGCTTCCAAGTGGAGAAACGTCCACTATGCCGTCAGCACTGAGATTCAGCTGTGACAGGCTTTTCAACCTGCCCAGTATGGAAAAGTCATCCAGCCTGTTTTTCTGCAGATTGAGGTTTGTCAGGAAGACAAGCTTCTTCAGAGGTTTGAGATCCGAAATTTCATTGAAAGATAAATTCAGTTCCAACAGGTTGATCAGTTCTGAAAGCGGGGAAATGTCGGAAATCCGGTTATGTGAGATCTGCAGGCTGCGCAAGTCTCTCATTCCGGAAAGAGGTGCGATGTCAGTGATCTGATTGCCGCTCATTTCTAATAAAACCAGATTTTTCATGTCCGAGAGATAGCTGATATTTGAAATCAGGTTGTCTGAAATGTCCAGCCGTTCCATTTTCACCATATTCACCAGCGAATAGATGCAGTCGATTTTATTGTCTGAGATGTCGAGCTCCCTGAGCTTTCTGAGCTCCACCAGAGGTACCAGATAGCTGATGAAATTGAACTCGAGGTTCAGTTTCTCAAGATTGCGAAGTTCGCTGAACGGCCACATCCAGTCCAGCCTGTTCCTGCCCAGATTCAGTTCCCTGAGCGCTTTCATTCTTCCGATCGCCTCGATATTGTTGATTTCGTTGCTGTATAAATTGAGTTTTTCGAGGCCGTAGAATTTCCAGAGCGGCTTGATGTCTTTGATTTTGTTGAAACTGAGATTCAGCACTTTCAGGTGCGAAAAGGCTTCGATCCCTGAGATGCTCTCGATTCCCCGATTGGACAGATCAAGTTCAGTGATGTACTGGAAAGCCCGGCTGTCAGCCGGAGGCTTGGTGAGCCCGGTAATTTCCAGAATCGCTTTTTCGAGATTCTGGTCCGGAAAAGTCAGTTCAGCGCCGAGCGCAACGGAAACCATCACGAAAAAAACAACAGAACCGAACCTTTTCACCGTTCTTTACGATCAGGTACGCTGAAAAAAGGGTTACTTGTCTTCTTCTGATCTTTATCCAGGGATTCTTTTTTGTCTTTATCGGATTTTTTATGCGCCTCAACTTCTGCATTGATTGAGGTCGGGATCTCCCAGAAATCCTCTTCAGAAGTCATGGAAAGCTTGGTTTTTCCGTCTTTATCAATTCTGAGCCAGATGCAGGACTCGCCCTTGTTCCCTTCGAAGGTGAGCCTGGGATTCACTTCCTCGAAATGAAGTCTGATGTACGAAGTCTTATCCTTCCCCTGTATCTTCAAACAGGGTTGTTCGTTCGAGTCAAAACCGACTGTAACGCCTGATTCAGGGTATTTCCGGCCTGACATGGAAATCTCCGGAAGATCTCCCACACCCAGGGCGATCTTGAACCGCACTTCCTGCAGTTTATCCCTGATCTCGCAGACCGGACGGTCATGCGAATCGACACTCAACACAATTCTCGGCTTTCCCTGGCTGTCGGTAAGTTCGATCCGTTTGGCCCTGAGGACTTCATCCATTATCTTGCCTATTTCCTTCTCTGATCAAGGATATGTCCGAAATATCCTCCGATTACGGCTCCGATCACGACCATCACCAGTCCGACCAGTGCTCCTCCGAATTTGTTGCCAAGCTGTCCCAGCATGATCCCCATGATAATCGCTCCTGCGATTGCCAGCAGATGCCCTTCAAAACTTTCCATTAATATACCTCCTTATTTGGAATTTTGTCTTTCTGCCTCTTATTTTCCGATTATTGAAGAATTTATACTGTTTAATAACCGCACTGCCCGCATTTTGAGCTGCGGTTCAGTCTCTTCACCTACAATTCGATTCAACAATGTCTGAGCTTCACTCATCTTTTTTTGAACAAAATAATTATACGCCAGTTTATATTGATATGCAAAGTTGTGAGGGTCCATCTCCAGAGCGAGCCTGATCTGCTTTTCTCCTTCCTCAAGCATTCCCATCATTGTTAAAGCACCTCCCAGATTGCTGAAAACTGCAGGCATATTGGAAATCGCCGCAGTTTTCAATAACCAGTCCGCGCTTTTCTGATACTCGCCTTGCTCCATACAGCAGTTGCCCATTTCAAATAATGCTCTTGGATTTCTGGGAGCCAGGCTGACAGCTTTTTCCAGAAAAAATACTTTCAAGACTGGATTGCTGGAACTCACACCTTTATAAAGATAAAATTCAGAGAAAATTTCAGAGAATGAATTATAGTAAAAAATAATTGCAAGCACTACCAGGATAACTGCTGACATTGGTTTTACATCTACAATGGTCTTCCGATAGCAGGTGTCCATCATAATAAATGTCAGCAAAACAATAATTCCCAAAGGCACCACGTGAATTGTCAAATCAAAAAAACAGAGCATAATCCCGAAAGCAGACCAGCAGACAACCAGCTGATTTCCAAGCTTGGATAAATCTGATTCAATCCAGTGTTTGATTACAGAAATAAAAAAAATTATCAGTAAAAAAAATCCGGGGATTCCTGTTTCACATATAAATTGTAGATACTCATTATGTGCTTCTTCTGCAAAGAAATTCAGCCTGTATTGTGGCCAGTCTTTCTCAGCTGTTTTCTGAAAATAAACTTTCTGAAAATAAGGGAAATAGTATGCATAATTCCCTGTCCCTACACCCATTGGATTTGCTTTCAGCATCTCAAGGCTGACTTTCCAGATGAAAAATCTTTCTTCATCTCCTGTAAACACTTTCTTAACATCCTGATAATATCTGCTTCGGAAATTTTGATTGCAGCAGATCATGAAAAAGCAGACAGCCAGAAAAACAAGACCGATTTTTAAATATTTCCTGCTGTAGAACAGAGGGATCAGCAGAGCTGGGATCAAGGCAAAAAAAACAATTCTGCTGCGACAATAAAAAATCAGCGGAATGTTAAGCAGATTCAAGATTGACAAAGGATTGGTTTTTTTCAGTACCAGGATCAGGGAGCAGATAACTGAAAAACCCAGGTAGGCAGCCGTAAAATCAACATTACCGAGTGTTGTCAGCAGTTTTTCCCGCCCAGGTTGTAGATTGTGGAACAAATCAAACAGCTGAGCCAAAGCTATCAATCCTATGGCTATTCCGCAGATTTCCACCAGCCTGAAGATAAAAATCTGGTTTTCCAGTTTGACTGTTTCATCCTGGAACAGGGAAAAAAACAACCAGAGCAGGCTTAGATTAATCAAAAGTGAGAAATTCACCATCAGAATTTCGAAATGACAGATTTTTAAAATTAATGACCATAGGATCAGAGTGAACATGGTTAATGTGAAATTGGTTGTAAAGAATTCTACTTTCTTTTTGTTTAACATATGCAATGATATATAGACTATGCTTAAACTAAACAGAGAAAATCTTAACAGCCATTCCTTGACAAACATGTATGGATAAAATGTCTGATTCAGAAAAACAAAACTTGTCAGAATGAAAATCAGGCTGAAGCCATAAAGAAAAAAAGATCTCCTGGAGACCTCAGGCACCTTTACCCCTCAGCACAACTCTGACAGTCATCAGAATCAGCTGGAAATCAAGAAAAAGGCTGAGATTCTGAATATACAGAAGATCGTATTTTAATTTATTGTTTGGATCTGTCTCGTATCTTCCGAGAATCTGGGCCAGCCCTGTCAAACCAGGTTTAACTCTCAACCTTTTATTGAAATAAGGGTGTTCCTGAGAAAAACTGTTGATGAAAAATTCCCGTTCAGGCCTGGGTCCGATCAGGCTCATTTCGCCTTTCAGCACATTCAGGAGCTGAGGAATTTCATCGATCCTGTATTTTCTCAGTATCCGGCCTATCCTTGTGATGCGTGGATCTTTTTCGCATGCCAGCACTGGTCCGCATAGACTCTCAGCATCAGAAATCATTGACCTGAATTTCATAATCCTGAATTTTATTCCGCAGTATCCGACTCTCTCCTGGGAATAAAATACAGGACCTTTAGAATCAAGTTTGATCAACAGACAGACCAGCGGAAAGAACGGCGTGCAAACAGTCAAAGTCAAGGCAGAGACCAGCAGATCCAGGAAGCGCTTGATGAGCATCACCCAGGTTGGAGGCAGATAGTTCATTTCCCAGCATGGGATGCCGGCAAGTTCCTTGACTTTCATACCGCCCAGAAAAATCTCATATAATCCAGGAATCACTCTTACCCTGATTCCTTTTTCCAGCAGATAATCCACTTTCTCGATCATGTCCACCTTGCCGAAGTCCTCAGCATTGATGATCACCTGGTCCACCTGTTTTTGCATGACCATTTCTACGATTTTGTGCCAGCTTTCTGGTTCAAGTGCCAATCCACCTTTCTCTGATTCATGATAGAGGCAGGCAGCCACTTCGTAATATCTGGAATATTTTCTGATGTCGTTTTCCACAATGTCAAGTTCCTTTTTGTTCCCTACCAGTACCAGCCGTTCAGGTTTCAGCACCCTGATCTGCTTCCAGATGAAATGATTCAGGGTGATCAGCAGAATATTGATGAAAAAAGACAGCACAATCACAGTGCGTGGAAATGCGAATTCTCTGGCAAAGAATGCCAGGGAGTTGATCAGGACGAACCCGATCATAGCGCTGGAGCTTACATGGAACACAATTTCCAGGTTGGACAGAGGGTCTTCCTCTTCGTAAAGATTATGCGCCACAAAAATTAACAGATACAGGATAGTGATGAATGGCCAGATGTGGAGGTAAGAAATGAAGTTTTCCCTGGGAAAATTTCCGAATCTGAAATAAAAAGATCCGATCAGTGAAAGGTTTATCAGCAGGAGGTCAATCGCCAGGATCAGTCTGTACATTTTTTATTCTCCAGCAACAGGTTGAGCTGCCTGAGCGTATCCAGAAAATTTGGCTGGTCCGGCTTGGAAATCAGCGCGGAATTCACTAGCTGCAATGCCAGCTCAAGCCTCACCCGATCGTTGAAAAATGAGGTAATATACAGTTGTGCAAGATTGTTCAGGGAATTCTCATAATCAGGTTTCAATTTCAGGCTGGTCTGATAGCAGTTTTCAGCCCTCTCAGGATCACCTGCAAAAAAATAAATCTCTCCGGCCATACCCCATAGGATATGATTGAGTTCTGAGTCAGGTATTTTATAAAAGGTTTCCAATGCCATTTTCCAGTCTCGCGTAAGCTTGTATGCAGCAAAAAGATTTACATTCAGCTTGCCCTTGTCGATCAGAGGGAGATTCCCGGCGTTTTTAAGAAAGATAAGTCCTTTCTCAGGATCTTTCCTGAGGGTTTCAAGTCCTATCTCCACAAAGAGGTTGTCGTCCCAGCGGTACAGCTTGTGTTTCGAAAGATATGGCAGTATTTTCTTCGCTTCCTCGTAAAAATCGTGGGACGGCTCAGAAAAAATGATGCCTACTATCCGTTCAGACTGAATAAGTGCCACTTTTTTTTCAAACAAAGCGAGCTGATTTTCACCAACAGGCCCGAAAAAGCAAAGTTCGCCAAGTTTCAGGATCAGAGAGCTCCCTCCGAACTGATTTCCCCAGAAATCCCGCAAAGCGCTGATCTGGCGCTGATAAACATCATATCCGAATTTATTGATGCAGATTCCGGCATCCTCAATCAGGAGCAGGATCAGGGTGTTTTTCCGGAATTCAGGTTTCCTGACCTCTTGATTCAACCAGTCCAGGTCGTATTTCACAAGTGAGCGATAGGAAACAATCTCGCCCTGGATTTCCACAGTTGAGCCCTCTGCTTTTTCCAGAACGTCTCCTTCTGAAACCGGCCAGTCTTTCAATTCGTACAGAATGTTCACCAGGCTGGTCTCATTCTGAAGCACAGTCGGGTCGTGAGGCACAAAGATCTCACCTTTGACCCGCCTGGGAAGGAAGTCCCCGTTTGTACCTGGAATCAGCTCTCTGCCATTCATCCTGCGATCGATCACAAAAAATTTTTCACCCATTACAAGTCCGTGTTTGCGTCCGAAACTGATGATTGCTTCATGATTAGGCAGCCTGTATAAAATCGCACCCCCGCAATCCAGCACTTCATCGAAGGAAACTGACCGCCCTCTCCCCATCTTTTTAGCCTGGTACAGGGAAATGTCGGACTTTTCAAGCAGAAAATTGAACTCGTCCTCAGGACTGTTGCTGCCGCAACGGGTGATCAATCCAGCGCTGAAATTTACACTGGTCCCGATTCCATAGTCCAATCCAAGAGCTTTCTCGCGAAGCCGCTCGAGCAGAGACCAGGCTTCACGCTTTTCCCTGTGCACAAGAAAGACCATGAACTCTTCCCCGCCAAAGCGGCCGCAAATGCATTTGCCTGAAGTTTCACGCTCCAGGAGCTGCGCAAATCCGGAAAGCACCTTGTCGCCTGCGAGATGTCCGTATGAATCGTTGATTTTTTTGAAGAAATCCAGATCAAGCAGCATCAATGTATGATATTCATCCTCAGCCATCGAATGAAGCATCACTGTAAACTCTTCCAGGAATGGTTCACGTTTCAGAAGACCGGTCAGTCCGTCACATTTATCGAAAAGGAACTCAACCGCAAGTTCGAGAAAATCCAGGTCATAGTGCTTGTCGTCGTAAATGAAATAAAAAGACTTCCCACAGGCGTCTTCCAGTATCAGGCTTGATTTGACAGCCTTTTCAGACATTGTCAGGCCATATTTTTTCAGGCAGGAGCGGAAAAGACGCAGATGAACTTCTTTGATCTCACGCTTGATTTTAAGTTTGCGGCTTGGCATTCAGACTGTTCCTCCGGATCTCAAAAATCCATAGCTTCATCAGCCAGCATGATGGGGATCTCATTTTTTACCGGGTATTTTTTGCGGCACAGTTCGCAAATTATAAAATTATTTTCTGCGTCGTAAATGATTTCCTTCTTGCACACTGGGCAGGCCAAAATTTCCAGAAGTTCATCCAGCATATACACCTCAAATAGAGTTTGATTCAGGATATGCTACCTGAACATGATAAAATATGCAATGAGCCTCTAAAGCCGCTGCCCTCTATCAGTGGTTTAAACCACTAATCAGCTTGGAAAACAGGAAATCCGGGCAGATTTCGCTTCAGGTTTTCTACATTTTACATGTTGACTTCAGGCAAGTTCTGAAGATAGGACTCAGGCCGAGTTTACATTTGATCTGCTGTATGATACAATGCAGCAATGAGCCTGGAAAAACCTAAAATCATCAGAATTGACGACCTGGTCACTGGTTTGAAACTGAAAAAACGCACCATAATTTTCTGGTGCGAGGAATATGACCTTAATCAGCACATCGGACATCATCAGAGCGGCAACTCCTACAATGAAAAAGTAGTGTTTTATCTGCTCCTGGTCAAAGAATTGAAGGAATCGGAATTTTTTTCCAGTAAATTCATCAAGAAATTCATCACTCTCCTTGACCAGACAGGCAGTCTGCCGGATCTTCCTTCATATTTACCAGAACTTACCATTAAGCTGGAAAAAATTCTATTCTTGTATCAAAAAGGGAAAATTCAGTTACTGGTTTTTTCCAATCCGGATGAAATCCTGAATCAGGAAGAAATGAACAGCCAATTCGAGCTGCGGGTGGCTGAGCTTCAGAAAAAATTGACGACACATCCTGAGAATGAGGATGAAATCCTGATGGAAATTGCTGAAATCTACCGTCTTAAGCTGCAGCGCTATTCTGAAGCCCTGACTTATTATCTCAAAGTGGTGGAAATTGATTCCCCTAAATACAAAGAAGTAGCTAAAATCTTCCAGGAAATCCTGGTTCAGAAATTATAATTAAGTCCTATCCCAGTATAGATGTCGTTCAGGCTCTCAGAAAGTTCAGGATTTAATTCTGTGAACCTGGCCTGTGCAACCTGGCCTTTGATAAACAATTCATATGACAAATCCCGGTTTAAATTCTTTTCATAGCCGACTCCCAGGTCAAAACCTGTAGAATTGTCGGTCACTTTATTGTAAACTCCACCTGTCCAGAACCAGTAATATGTATAATAATATGAAAGCCCTGCTTCAGCGAACCAGGCAGAGTCGGATTTAACATCCCTGTCAAAGAAATACCTGTATACCAGCCCGATCCTGTCATATTCCAGCTTCTGATCAGCTGAATTGCTCTGATGCCATTCCCCACCCTGCACTCCCAGCCAGTTTTCACCATGTGTCCTGTAACGCAGGCTGGCTTCGGCAAAACCAGTGCGTTTCAGGTCAACAATGGAATCACCGGACGGATGATGCTGGATGTTATATCTCCCGCCAAGCACCCAGTTATGACGATCTTGATGATTTGCCGGTTTGGCTTCGTCTGTGAAGACTTCACTGGAATTGAGTTTGATAATATAATCACTTGAATTCCGGTCTTTTTCAATCGTTTCCAGATCCCTTCCGGCAGAAACTTCCAAAGTTACAGGCTTGTCCTCTTCCACCCGGATCGCTTCCCCTGCTTTCACCATGCCGATACTTTCCCTCATCTGATAGTGCTTTTTACGCTCATCCCGCATCTTTTCGATTTTATTCATGATTTCAGAAGAAAGTGAATCGAGTTTTTCTTCTGACAAAGGATTGGTTTTCTGGTCTTTACCTGCCAGAGCCTGATTAGTGGATGGATTCATTTTTTCGGTTGTATTATCTTCTGTGGCAGCGATTTCCTCATTAAGAATATCTCCGGGGATCAGGATCTCCTTGCCTGCTATGATCTTGTCAGGGTTGGAAATCTTGTTGTATTCAGCAATTGCCTTGTAATTGTTCACTGTGCCGGTGTATTTCAGGGAGAGCCCGCTGAGTGTATCCCCTGTCTGGATCCGATATGTGAGGTCCTCAGCAAAAACATGCAACAAAAGACCACTCACCATAAAAAAAAGAATCAGCTGCTTCAAGTTTTTCCCTCTCTTTACCGTAATTATCTGTATTTTAGAAAATTTTAGCTTTGTAATTAAACTTTGTCAATCTTTCTAACGATATTTTAAATAACTTATGAGACTTTATATTGCCAGTGATTTTCAATGTTCCCTCGGACAGCTCGACAAATTGTCAAAGAGCATCAAAAAAACCAGACCTGACCTTCTGATTTTCTGCGGTAATATCCTGGTTCCAGGAATCATGTTCCAGGAATGGGAGACTGCCATCAGGGAAGGGCGCAGGGCACGCCGCAACCTCCCAACCATCAAAGAAGAGATTGAGCGGGGGAAAAACATTTTTTTCCAGTTTTTCAAAACCCTTTCCCTGACCGGTGTTCCAGGGCTGATCGTGCCTGGGGATTCTGATGCCCCGCTTCAATATCTGCAGGATATCCTGAAAAATTTCCAGCCGAATCTGCTGTATCTCCATCAGGACAAGATCGACTGGGACAATTACATGTTCCTGGGATATGGCGGTAAAATCGTGGAAAACGAAGGGTTTGTAAGTGAAGAACATTTTGCGGTTTATTATCCTTTCTCCATGCTGAGGTATAAATTCAGAAAATTTAAATACTCCATGTATCCCAAAGTATTCATCCTGAACACTCCGCCTTTCTCAAATCTGGACCTGGACAGAAGCGAGCAGCATACAGGATGCAAATCGATTAATGATCTGATTGTGGAATTTTCACCATTCCTTCTGCTGTCTGGAAGCGCAAATTCCAGGCAGGGAATCGATTTTGTTCACAATACCTGGGTGATCAATCCTGGCTCAATGAAGGACGGCAAGTTTTCCCTGTTCGACTTGGAAAACAGCGAGTATTACGCTGAAAGCTTTTAGGTTTCCCTGCATGAAATTGACGATTTTCATTTTTTTCCTCCTGATTGTTTCCTGTCATGCCGCTGACAGCATGCTGGACAAACAGGGGAAAATCCTGATCAATTCCGGATTCAATGGAAAACTGGTCCAGCCGGAAAAATTCAAGCCTGATCCAATGTTCATCGGAGGAACTGACACTGGTCTTTCAGGCCTGATCACGATTCCCACCGCCAGAATTCCTGAGCATCATGGTTTCAGAATCGGAGTCACTTATGATTCCTGGGCCAGGCTCGAAGATCCTGCAATCAGCACCAGCCTTGGAACTCCGGAAACCGCCGATATCGACCAGATCCTGTCCAGCTTCACCTGGAAGTTCCACCGTTTCATGGAAATCTCCGGAGCACAGGTTTACGAGCAGGATAAATATTCATGCAGTACCTGGGTTTCGTCCATCAACAGCACCGCGAAAGCCAATCTCTTCGACTACAAGGCAAGCTACCCGCTGAACAGGCGGTATCAGAGCTTCATCGGCCTGCAGGCAGGCACTACCAGGAACAATGACAGCGACTTCGACTCCGACAGGCTGGCT